>LDWW01000012.1 GCA_001045525.1 Chitinispirillum alkaliphilum
TTCCGCCGTATGCCGAAGTTGCGCCTATAATAATGTAAAATTATTGCCTGTCGAGCGAGTCTTCGAGTCTTGATCAGGCGATAATTTTACCTACCGCCAGTTACAGCGCAATTTTGGCATGCGGCTGTTGTGCTGCTGTTACCAGTTTACCTACCTTAGTGTTCTTTTCTGATTTTGCCTCCGAAAGTGTTTTTCCGCGTGGGCTCCTATTCCTACTCCGCGCGATCCTAGTTTTTATTTGCTTGTTCAATTATAAAATACCGTGAGTATTTAGGTCCGGTTTTATAAACTTATTTACCTGAATAATTTTAGTTCCACCTAATATGATTAATTAATTACTTAGATTGTGGTATATAGTATGCCTTTGCGATAAGTCTTAGCCTTGGAGAACCAAATCCAGTCCCAGCTCCGGTCATCCCACGGGCTTTTCTTAAAATCTCATTCTCATTAACTAATACTATTGCATTAGCTCCAACGCTTGCCGCTTTTCTTCTTGCTGGACGAATTCCTTCGTTTATCGCTGTTTGTCCAGTAAAATTTGATGAATAAGATACTTTGATTTCTCCAATGTACTCGGCAGAAGCTGGAATATCTTTGAGAACTTCTACTTGTGAACTGGGAATGCTTGGTCGTGCTGTTCCCTCGAGAGTCAGAGAAGTAGCACATGAGGTGATACAAATTAAAATTAATACGAGAACGGAAAGGATTACTCTTTTCATTAAAACTCCCTGTTAAATGTTAGGACTCATTTCATAAAAGAATTTGGCTAAATCATTCATAGAAAAACACTGTAAGACACAATTTACTAAAAGTAAAACAAATAATGCTTTTATGGCCCTTCTCATATCTTCTCCTCGCGCTCTTACTCCGCCCACGCTCCGGCAAAATCTGCTATATAGTCTTATTGTAAACTGGTAATTGCGCACAACTCCTTAAAGTGTGAACTTCTTAGGTCACACTTTAATAAACTAAAACACATAAAAGTTATATATTTGTACCATATTGTAGTAAATGTTGAACTTTTTTTTCCATTTGGTTCGTTCTTTGTTATTCTGGTCGTCCTCAGACAGGTTAAGGTTTGCTAAAGGACTTTTTATTTTTATGCTCTCAGAATTAACAAGGGTATGAAATTTCGGTGGTTTTTGAGCTGCTGTGCCCCATTAATTCCTGTATATAACGCACCCTTCACCCTGATAATTTTGCGCAAAAAATCCAGATATTCCTTTTTTATTATTCTTATTTCATTGAGTCTCATTCCACATCCGTATGCAAGATAGAGCATCAATTGGTGTTTAATGTTGTTGTGAGCAGTAATGATTTTTTTTACCTCAGTTTCCGAATATACGTGTGGTAGCAATCTCGCCACTGTAGCGGTGTTTTGTGTTTGGGCACAGAATGATCGGTGTGCTTTTCCCTGCTTGTATCTGGTGTTTTCATTGTAATAAATTGCTATTTCACTACTTCAGTGTCAAGTATAAATAACTATTTAAAGCTAATCAGCCCTTTTCATATTCCGCCCGGTTTCTCTCTTCTGCCTCAAAGCTCACCATCAACAAAGTGGTCGCATCAGGGGAATTTTTAGTTTCACCTGATATAAGCACGGGCAAGCGCATCTGTTGCCTGCAAACCCAGAGAACATCAAAAATATTGCGATAATTATGAGAGCAGCCTGAAGCAGATCTGTGAGCGGGTAATTGTAAGGTGGTAAAACAGGGAAACTCTCATTCTATACAATATAACAGGGTATGGTATGATGTAAAGAAAATTGTGCTTTTTACTTGTCGTAGGCTGGCGAACAGAAAGTAAGGGGCAGCAAAAAGCCCTCTGAAAGCAGAGAACATAATGAAAAACCAGTAGTCGGTTGTATGCTGTAGTGTGAAAACGTAACCTCGTCATTAGACTAACAGGCTTCTGAGTGGTTGCGAATCTGGTTTCTACAACCTGCAAACAGCCCCAGTGCAGTTTTTGAATGATACTGTTTATACCCGTTTTACCATCGTTTTCAAAGAATTTGTTTTGGGTTAACAGGTTATACTGGTCTGTTATCATAGTGGCAATGTGCTGTTCGCAGGGTGATAATTCATTGTTAACAGATTGCTATATATACGTTTACATGGTGCAAAGCAGTTGTATGCACACTTTGAAAGATTATAATCGTGGCATGTTTGGTATCTTTGCTGTATGAGTGCGAACAGATTCAGGACAGTTCTGGGTATGGAACAGATAAACTTAACAGTTATGCAGGCAACTTTGTGGGTTATGCAGCTATTTTGGTTATAAATGGGTAATTTTTTCTATTTTTAAGACAAAGGGGGGGGATGTCGCATCTGTTAGAAAATGCGTTGAGGGCAGTAAAGAGAAATGGTTTTACATAAAAGTACAGTCTTATTACTCCGGCAATTATATATGCATAAGAGAGTGTTTGAGTTTCATTACTTTTTTTAGGAGCTTACTGCCGTTTGCCCTGTGAAATAGATGGAGAAAATTTTTATGCAAGTTTAATTGCCGGAGTCTTAGCTTCCGTCTGAGCTGTACGGCTGTGAGCCGGGATCCACTGAGTGCGAATTTTCAAAACTCTCATTTGTCTCCTGTACCGGTACAGGTACTGAGTTCTCCTGTAAACTTTCGCTGGTTTTAGCTGTTATCTTGGGCAGGGTCGGTTTAAGCCCTCTTTTTCTTCCTTTTCTGTATTTGCGTCTCCTGTAGGTGCTGCTGTAAAGTCTCATCTTTTCGGCATCTCCCTTAAAGAGATAAGTAACATACGCCCTCGCTTCGGCTATCAGTTTTTTAAGGAGAGTAAAGGCACGATTACGAATCTCTCTCATCTGACATGGTTTATCGGCGCAGAAACTCTCAGCATAAAGCCGTCCCAGGCTCTCGGCCAGTTCAATGCAGTGATCAATCTGATCCATGTCGAAATTGATCTTTCTGAGTTTCTTTTCATAGACAAGGGCAAGTTTTGACAGAGTGTGAAGGTCAAGGATCATTACAGCCTGCGACGGACGTCTTCGGAACTCCTTAAGCTTCGAGAGAGCTTCCCTGTCGTTTCTGCAGGCAAATTTAAGAGTATCGATAAGGTGTTTTCTTAACAGATACCCTTCCGTTCTCTTCTTCCGCCACCTTTTTACCGCTTCCTCCTTTTCGCCCAGAAGAGTGACAAGCTTTGCTTCCGCAACTGCAAAAGCCCCTATGGCCTGTTCAATTTTCAGTGTCAGGTCTGTATCATACCCAATTGCTGTCAGTGAAGCGCAATCTTTCTGAAGCAGCGTGAGGGTGCAGTACCCCTCATGCACCGCTTCCTTAACAGGCATGTCGGGTCGTCTTACTTTGTCAAACTTCATCTTCAGAAGACGGGGGGCAAGCTGTTTAAAGGCATTCTGTTCTGACATATTCAAACCTCCTGAAAAATATGATTGCAATGTTCAGGTTTTATTTGTCCGGATTAGATTGGAAAAAGTAAAATAACATATTTGATGATTTTAAATATAAGTTCCTGCGTGTTAAGTGGGGCAAGGGGAGAGGATATTATTTGGTTGCAAATGTTTTCCACAGTATTCACAGATCCCCGTTTAGCTCTCTTGTTTTGATTTGACCTGCTCTGAACTATTTTTATATGAGTTTCTGGTGCCTTTTTGCAGAAAATGAAAATATCTTTTTCAGGGAATAATCTGATGGTTTTATGGGGAACGCTGGTTAATGTTGTTGCAATAATCATTGGGGTTTTGTGTGCAACTGTTTTGTTTCGGGTTTCAGACAGGGTGAACAATTGTATTCTTCAGGGGTTGGGGTTAGGTGTTACAGTACTTGGTATATCGATGGGACTTAAAAGTTCCAATTTCCTTTTTGTCATAATCAGTCTGGTTACAGGAGCCGTAATAGGAGAGCTTATAGGATTGGAGCAAAAGCTTTTATCCATAGGTAATTGGCTTGAACATATCACTAAAAGGTATCAATCCGGAGAGGGGAGAGATATTTCCCGTGCATTTATGACCGCAACTCTTTTGTACTGTGTTGGTGCGATGGCTATTCTGGGGGCTCTTGACAGCGGAATCAGGCAGGATCACACAATTCTTTATACAAAATCTATACTGGATGGTATCTCTGCCATGATTTTCGCGGGAACATTGGGATTCGGTGTGATTTTTTCTGCAATACCGGTACTGCTCTACCAGGGAAGTATCGCCCTGTCTGCATCCCTTATCACTTCATTTATCAGCACAGAACATCTCAATCTTGTTATCTCTGAAATTACCTCAGTGGGCGGGATACTGATTTTCGGTATTGGTCTGAATATTTTACATATAAAAAAGATAAACGTGGTAAACCTGCTTCCTTCTGTTATGGTCATTACGATTATTGTAGTTATCAGTATGTATTTTGGTTAGAAAATTGACCATTTTGGCTTACAGGCGATAAGAGAGGATTTGTAGATTTTTCTAAACGGTGGTTTATAGTGCAACCTTCACTCTGAGTGGCTATCCCGCCAACGGCGTGATTAATCTTAGTCGCAGGAGAATTTCGGTTCCTCTGATCAGTATCAATAGATAAGAAGAGAAAACCTCTCTCTCTATTATGAATCTATTCTTTGAGGTATACATTTCAACTCTGCCCTTATGTTTAAACCCAAGATTCTCATAAACCCACTTTGGTCAAATCCTCAAAACTAATCATTGCCATTCTATCTTCTATTTTTTATATAAGTATTAAGTTCTAAATCCATTAACCTCAATTTCGGAAAAACAGATTGCCATGAAAGACCAAAAATCAGAAATTGAAATCCGTAATGCAAAGATTGATGATTTAGCAGAAATCTTCCATCTCGGTGAAAAAGTTTTTACCTGGAGAGAAGTATCAAATTTATACCGAACCTGGGACGAATTCGAAGTTACCGGCCTGTTCAACAGCGAACCTGAAAACATGCTTGTGGCTGTTGCCCATGGACGTGTTATCGGTTTTGCGCTTGGAACAACTATCAAAAAAGCCCGTTCTGCGTGGTCCTATGGACATCTGCTCTGGTTGGGGATCGATCCTGACTTTGGTAGAAAAGGGGTCGGGAGTATGTTATTCGATAGCTTTCGCCAGAGTATGGAAGGAGTTGGTGTTAGAATGCTCATGGTTGACACACAGGCTGACAACACTGCTGCGATACAATTTTTTAACCGTTTGGGATTTGAAAACCCTACGGATCATGTGTATATGACGCTGAATTTAAATAAAGAGGACTGAATTGATGACAGGTTCACAGAAATTATATGGTGGTTCGAGTATCAATGAAAACCGCCTCAAAAAACTATTCAAAAATATGGTCGATATTTACAGTCCTTCTGGTAAAGAGGATGAACTTACTGCTTTTCTGTGGGAGTATATTGCAGGGTGTGGACTTGCTGTTCAGCGTCAAAATGTTGATGAAAACAGAAGTAACCTTTTGATATCTTCAGGCAGGGGAGAACCGGACACCCTCTTTCTGGGGCATATAGATACTGTGCCAGCCTTTGATATTGAAGATTATGGTTTTGCTGAACGTGATGGAATCTGTTACGGCCTGGGCACCGCAGATATGAAAAGTGGCTGTGCCGCACTCTTGGAAGCATTTTTGACTGCTGCAATGCTTGATTGTCTCCCTGATAATATTCTCCTTGCCCTGGTAGTGGGGGAGGAGGAGGTTGGTGATGGTACACAGAGATTACTTTCTGAGTATAGCTTTAAACATGCACTTGTTGCAGAACCTACCGATATGAAACCCTGCCTCGATCACTACGGGTATGTTGAAATGAATCTCCGTACTTTCGGTTATCGCCGTCACGCTGCCATGTCAAACAAGGAAACAAACGCAATTCGCGCGATGCTAAGATTTCTTCTGCATCTGGAGGAATCGGTTGAGCAGAGTGAACCCAAAACAGTTTTAAACATAAGGGATTTGTATAGTTCTGAATCGGGGTTTGCGGTACCGGATCGTTGTGCTGCGAGTGTGGATCTGCATATACCTCCGGACACCGATGTAACCTCTTATGTCGATGGACTAAAGGTGTTTGTGGAAAATCAGATTAAACAGAGCGGAATCTCCTCTCACGAGATTGATTTCCCCACAATCTGCGGAGGTTACAGAATTCATGAAAACGACATCATACCAGGAATGCTCAAGACAGTGTATGACGAATTCGGCATGTACTGGGCACCCATATCGTTCAAAAGTCACTCCGATGCCAATCTCTTACATAATGCCGGTTGTCGCCCCTGTATTCTTGGGCCAGGGCAATTGGCCAAAGCGCATACCAATGATGAATCAGTCATATTTGATCAGGTAAGGAGAGCTGCTGAGGTTTATTTTCAGCTGATCTCAGAGATGAATTCTGAAAACAATTACCCACACTAACCGGGTAGAAACTTACTTGTTTTGATGACAAAAGGTAATCCTTGCAGCTTAAGGGGTACGTTTCAGGTTACTATCGACCTGCCGATGTGGCAATGGTGGTTTTATCAAAATTTACCAGATCCGATTTCGCATCGTTTATGATTTTGGAAGGATACCTTTCGTAATATCGGATTACAGTTTGTTTTCAGAAGGCTGCTGCTAAAGTGCAGCTCGTAGAACCCGGCACCAACGCAAGTGTGATTGCAGTAGAAAGAAACGATGCGTTTATTGGGCATTCAAAAGTTTTGCCGCCCCGTATCACTCTCTTTTTTTTATGATAATGGAATTGAAATCACAGCATAAGTATTTTTTCCCAGACGTGGACCATTATATTGAGATTCCTGGGAGAATAACTGCCTGCGCTTTTGGTTGGTATATACCTATTAAAATGGTTGGGTGCGGTATGGGGGTGTGGATCTCTAAGATGAGTTAATGCCGAAGTCCGGAGTCGAACCGGAACGGTGTTGCCACCGCTGGATTTTGAGTCCAGTGCGTCTACCAATTTCGCCACTTCGGCCTGGAATGTTTCAAATTAATATTTTGAATGAGAAAAGGCAATCTGTAAAAAAGCAAAAAAATACAAAAGTTGAATAATTGACCTGTTTTCAGAAGAATTCCGAATCCTCAGAATCTTCGAAGTCAGTATCCTGCCAAAGATTGTCATCATCGCATTGAGCGGGATCGTCCGCTTTATTCAGGTGCTCGATTGTTTCTTCTATTATGGATGAGGCGTTCATCTCGACAAAGTGTAGTATGTCTTCTGTTCGGGTGTTTTTGTTTTCTCTCAGATATTCAAAAAGTGAAAGGCCGGTGGAGATCATGATGTTGTGCACCAGATTTTCATCAAAAAGTTTGCAATGCTTTCCGTTCATCATCTTTCCTCGTAAGGTTTAATAAGGCACTATATAAGAATTCTCTACTTATTATATCTAAAAAGCCATGGCAGGTCAATAGGTACCTCCTATATATTACTTTTTCCGGGGTTGGAGAATTATGTGATAAACTTGTTTAAAACATTGACTTTTAAACAGGTTAAGTTCTATTTTCCCCCTAAACAGGGTGCATGGCTCAGTTGGTTAGAGCGCCGCGTTCACATCGCGGAGATCGCTGGTTCGAGTCCAGCTGCGCCCAAGTCAGAGCCGGTGAAATCACATAAGCATCTGAAAATCGTTTAATCGCAAAAAACCAGGCCCGAAATGTCTCACACCACCACATTTCAAAAAACTCTGTTGAAAATTTCAGGCTTACTATGCCTTTGCTTCTCTGTCCTTAATGCTTCTGATACCTGTATCCGCTTTACCCGCCCTTTAGCCGGCTCTGTAATCTATCAACCTAACTGCACAATTGCAATCAGCACTGAATGTTCAAACATTTCAAGAGTAGAATTTATTGCACAATTTCAAACAACAGATAACCAGGTTGAAAAGAAATCTTTGGGTTTGATAAACAGAGCACCTTTTAAACTTATCTGGAAAACGGACAATATTCCCAACCAGCACTATTCAGGGATAACCTTGTTTGCCAAAGCTGAGCTTTCTGACCGCACCACAACAAAAATCAAACAGGAAGGCATATTTCTTCTGCACCACGGTATTGAACTCGATGAAAGGGAAATACCTTATAGTTATGCAGGTTTAAACCTGGCGGATGATTTCATTTATCCTCTCGACACGTCTTCACCAAATGCCTCTTCTGGTTCTTTGTCATGGAACGAAAATAAACTATTGGTGATTGCAGAGATCGATCACCCAGATTTGCAGAATGCTGGTTTGAAACAATTGGAAAACTCCGGAGTGGAAATACTGATTAACCCTGGATCTGATCCCAAACCCTACCTTAACAATAACATATTGAATTTTTACATACCACTTTCCGGCACACCGCTAAGGATTTCCCATAACCAGGTGTTCTCCTCAGATGGTAGCTTTGGAGTCGAATCAAAAAGGCAAAGAACCGCTTATCCGCATTTGGTTAAAAGAACCGGCCCATCCACTTATGTTGTGAATTTCCATATACCAAAAGAAATTTTTGAAGATGGTATACCCGATAATTTAGGGTGCAACATAATTATTAAACTGTCTGATAAAACCGGAAATATAACGATGCACTCCTGGAGTGGTGGAGGTCACAAAGAACTTTACAGCCCCACTCACTGGCATCGCTTTTACAAAAGATCAAAACCTTTCTACTTAAACTGGTCATTTCTTTGGGGCGTATTTTTTACAATCGGATTTTCTGTCGCCTACATATCAACCCCCGTGATAAAAAAGATTAAAAGGTCCACTGCCGGCAATAAAAAACGCACAGAAGAGGAATTTAGACTTTTTGAAAAGTTACATTCATTCATTGATAAGGAACTGACAAAGAAAGACCTGGACATAGAATACATTTCCGTGTGTGCTGAGCTGTCTCCGTCAAAATTAAACAAAATTGTCAGACGAAATACAGGGTACAGTTTTTCCAAATATCTGATGTTCTGTAGAATTGAATTAGCATGTGAAAGACTTCGCTCATCAAGGTCCAGTGAAGCTTCAATCGCTGATCTATGCGGCTTTTCAGATGTGAATCAGATGGAGAAGTATTTCATGAAATTCCACCGCACAACACCTTTCAAGTATCGTCAGGAACAACAGGTTTCCTGAGAAAAACAGAACAAAGCAAATCCCTGTCGGGACAAAGATCACTTGGCTTTACTCTTTTTAATCCCAATAATTCTAAAATCCTAAAAGCCTATCTGCAAAGTTAAGATACGAACTCAGAATTATATCACCTGAAAAGGCGGCAATTGCCAACCCAGCGGCGAGGAACGGGCCAAAAGGAATTCTGTGCTCATCATCAAGCTTTTTGGTTAACATGAGTACTGCGCCCGCCAGAGATCCTATAAAAGCTGCAATCACAATCCCCATCAAAGCAGCCTGTGCACCCCATAGAGCACCAAGATAAGCCATCATTTTTATGTCTCCACCCCCCATAGAGTCTTCTTTTTTCAGAATGTAGGTGCCTAAAATGCCCATAAACAGAAGTGAACCCCCGCCTGCAAGGGCTCCAAGTATAGACTGGAGAGGACTTAAGTCACCAGGAAGAAAAGACACTGCCAGTGATACTGCAAGGAATGGAAGTGTAAATCTGTCAGGAATAATATAGTGACGAAGGTCAATGATCGAAATAGGAATAAGCAAAAGGATAGAAATTACTCTTAACAGTGGAACAATGTTCTGATACCATGGAACTGAGAGATCGAAACCTGAAAACTGCCATATAATAGCAAGTAAAACCGCAGTTGCCACTTCAACAGCAGGATAAACGGCACTGATTTTCATGCCGCACTTCCTGCATTTTCCTCTGAGATAGAGATAACTTAAAACCGGAATGTTATCCCGGAATCTGATTCTATAACCACAGTTGGTGCAGTTAGAGGGAGGGGTGACAATTGATATGCCTTTTGGAATACGCCATATCAGCACATTAAAAAATGATCCAAGTGCCAAACCGAAAATTCCCGGCAGTATTATGTTAATTGACATTTAATCTCCTTGGTTTGGGAAACGCAGAGTTTAGATCTTTTCCTGAATATCTTCAAGAGCATGAAATTTTTCCAGAAGATAATCCTTTTTCTCCTGATCAAATAAATATCGTATTTTCAGACGCATGTTTTCCATACCCTGAATGGAAAAATTTTGTGGGAGACTCTTGTAGAGCCCAAACACTATGCTTTCATCAAATTGTGCCTGAGTGGATTGAGAGGGGATGGTTGAGAGCGACAGGCAGCTAACCCACCCAATCAGCAGAGCCTTAAATAGTCCGATTGTGGCACCAAGCAACCTGTCTGCCCAGCCAAGAATGGTGAGATGGGTAACTTTGCGGACAATCCAGCCGATTCCAAGAATAAAAAGAGCACTGGTGATAAAGATAAGAAGAAAAGATATGGTAGAAACTATTTGTATCGGAAGAGTGATGAAATCAAGGACTTGCACTAAATCTCTGAAATAAACAAATGCTATAAAAAACCCAAGAATCATTGCCGCGAATCGAAATACTTCTTTGATAAACCCCCTTTTGGCCCCCACTATGACCAAAATTACTGAGAGGATCAGAATAACAATATCCAGATAAATATGCACTGAACAACCCTTTAGATATAAAAAAGGGCGAGACTGTTCCCGCCCGAAACAAAGGAGTAATGAATGAAACTAATTTTCAAGAATTCCCACTACATTTTCGCCTTCGATTATAAACACTTTACGATTCGCACCGCGTCCATATGTCCAGTGTTGCTGAGTTGCCCACGGTTGTTTGACGTTTTCTATTGAATTGGGTTCCCCCATGAGAAATTTCAGGGTTTGCATACTGATCCCGATTTGAAAACGACCATCACGGATACATTCTCTGTCTATTCTTGAGAGCTCGGGGTTTTGTTCCAGATACACATCGACTTCGGCCTGGGAAGGTCTGAGCATATTTGCTCTGCCGCAACCAATAACCAAAAGAAGTCCAAGTGCTAAACCTATGTTAATAATTATCGATTTCATTTTCAAACTCCTCTTCTGTTGAATAGATTTTCACCAGCCTCAGTAACCCCACAACTTCAAGAACATCCCTTACATACTCATTTGGTTCGATGAGTATGAGTATCCCACCGTTCTTCTTTAAAGTTGTATGACTGTATATCAATACGTTTACCGCACCGCTGTCCAGATATGTCACTTCTGCCAAATTGAGTGCAACATGGGTGATTTTTTTCTCAACAAGTGAATTTATATAGGACTTCAAAACTATAGAGTCTTTAAGCCGGTCTATTTTACCTACTATGTCAACAACATGAAACTGCTTTTTTTCTCTGCTGCCTAATTCCATATGTATTCCCTCTGAAATCAATTATTAAGGACAACATGTTGTAATATAATATACTTTATTATGAAAATAACAGAAAAGATTACGCAAAGAGCAGAGATAGTGTAATCACTGCAGGAGATAAACTGAGTTTCTCCTGTTTCGTTTACCTTCAATAAGCGTGTGTTCCATCTGACGCATAAAATCATTTGATGAGATCTCCTGGGAGTATTGTCCGGCTGAAAGTGTCAGGGTTACACCATCGGAAAGTCCCTCAATGCGTTTGGTTCGTTGGTTAACCTTCTCCCTGAGTCTCTCGGCTAATTCTGCTGCTTCGCGACGGTTTGTGTTTGGAAGGATGATAAAAAAACGATCTCCGGAATAGCGGCTCAGGATATCGACATTTCTGATTGTAGTGCGGATAATTTTTACTATTATGGTCAAAATCTTATCACCCATACCATAGGAGAGTTTTTCGTTGACCAAATGAAACTCATCAACATCAAGCATTATGGCTGAAAGTGCATGTTTATAACGCTTGGAGCGTAAAGTTTCCTCCTTGAGCTTTTCCAAATGATACCCTGGGGAGTATACCCGTCTGAGCCACTCATCGTGCTCTTTTTTAGGCTTTGATAAAGGGGGTGCGGTTTTGGATGTATCGCTTCGTTGTTCAAGAAAATCGACTGTAGCTGTCTGTATTCCAACCCTGCGATTCAGTTTTTTTTCCATTTCACTCTTATTTTCGAGAATTTTGTGCCAAAAATTGATCGCTTCTTTCTCTGGAACACTTCTTCCGCTTAATTTCTGCATGAGCACACTGAAAGGGTTAGAAATTTCTTCTGTCTGATCTGAGAAGAATTTCTCAATCTGGCGATAGGATTGCGGATCACTATGCTGCAGATGTAGTTGTACGTGTTCTATAAATTCTTCAGAATATGAGTTTTGCATATTTTTAATGGTTATATTGGTCAATTGTGTATGAATTTCTCTTTAAGGTAATTACAATCTCTAAAGCAATAATCGGGTCATTATAGCGTAAAGGGCAGACCGAGAACTATTTTTTATACCAGATTCATAAATATAATTTATCAATTATATAAATGAGGACCTTATATGAGCATTTTCGAAACTAAATGTCCGATGTGCAAAGGCACTTTGTGGATAGATCCTGCTACCTGCAAGGTAGTGGAACATAAATCACCCGATCAGCCTAAAGCTGATTTCAACGAATTCCTTAAATCCAGAAAACAGGGTGTATCATGGGATGATAAATTCCAAAAAGCCAAGGAAGAAGAAAAACGTCGGAAAGAAGAAATTGAACAAAAATTTAAAAAGGCCAAAGAAGAAAAAATTGATAATAAACCTGATGAAACCGGACCTCATTCTCTGCTTGACTGGGATTGATTATTGATAGGAGGAAAAGTGAAGACAAAAATATTTTGTGTTGTAACTGTTCTGGCATTTCTGGTTGTAAATTGTAATTCAACAGGAAAAGGTGGGTCTATGAGTGAAAGACAGGAAGGCTTGTATGTTGAAATGGAGACCAATAAAGGTACTATTGTTCTCTCTCTTGAATTTGAAAAAGCGCCACTTACAGTAACGAATTTCGTGGGGCTTGCAGAAGGTAACATTAACTCAAGCCGTGGTGAAGGTGTCAGGTTTTATGATGGGTTGACATTTCACAGGGTAGTAGCTGATTTTGTAATTCAGGGTGGCGATCCCCAGGGAAACGGTATGGGTGGTCCCGGATATAATTTCCCCGATGAATTTAATCCCCAACTCAGACATGACAGACCTGGTATATTGTCTATGGCAAATGCTGGCCCGGGAACAAACGGAAGTCAGTTCTTCATCACCCTGAGTCCGACACCTCATCTGGATGACAGACATGCGGTCTTTGGTTCTGTTGTTGAGGGGATGGATGTGGTGATGAATATTTCCCAGGGTGATGTGATAAATAAAGTAAATATTATCAGAGTTGGTGAAAAAGCAGAGCAGTTCAAAGCTGATCAGAAATCTTTTGATACACTTCTGGAGAGGTTTTGAGTCTGATTTTTTTTTTGAAATGAGATAAATTACTTCACTGCCGTAGGTTTTTGTTAATCTGCGGCATTTTTTGTAACACAATATCTTTTAGTGTATAAATCCTGAGTTTGTATAGAAGTAAAGCTCCTGCAAATGCTCCAAAAGTATTCATCAACAAGTCGATCATCTGTGAATGGCGGGTAGGTAAAAAGATCTGTACTGTTTCAATTGAAAAACTGATAAGAAAACCCAAAAGTACAGATAGTGCAACTGCTTTGTGAGCCTTTTTAATCAGATGATAGAAAAAACTGAACGCAACGGCTCCAAATGGAAGAAAACCAAAGAAGTTGACTAAAATATCGATGTAATAATACCTGTTTGGAACAAAATCCTCCCAGAACGGTACCAGGAATCCTCTCTTAACGGTAATGAAATTTTCCGGAACGACAAGATTGTTCTGTCCGGTTTTATCAACAGAGACAAAATTTTCGGTTTCACAAAGCGCGTAATGGAGAAATGGCGGGTAAAACTCTGCGTAATGAAAAAGACCCAGCAAATAGCGGTGATAGTGCTCTCTTAGAAGGTATATCGGAAGTCTGTCAGAATAGAGCGCAAGTGAGGAGATTATCCCTTTCCATGAATGAATACCGCTGGGGCTGTTACCCAGGATCATTTGGCTTCCGGATCTGAAAATTTCTCCTATATTGGCCAATGCTGCAGATTCGACCATCAGGTCTCCGTTGAGAAACAGCGCTCCGCGGTTGGGGTCGGAGACGATGGTGATAAAAACTTTACTGCTGCAGAGAAGATTGGGCCCACTGGACACTTCAGGAACTCTTTCCCCCTGAACTTTCTTATCATAGCGTCGCAGAATAATGCTGTTTTTCCACTGACCAACTGCCAGGAGTTCATTGCCTTTTCTGTCGGCAAAACTGATGATCCTGGTTACTGTGTGACTTGGTTCTTCCAAAGGGGTGAGTGCAAATTCCATGGTGAAGGAAGATATGTAGGGGGCCGTGATTATACGCTCTGTGAAGGCAATCCCCATACGGCTGAATTTCAACCCGTCGGGAACTGAACTAACCTGGTTATGGGGTGAGAAATCAAAGGGACGCAAACCAAAATAGTACAATCCACACACCATTAAGAAAAACAACAATGTAATAAACTGCAGATCTTTGCGCTTGTTTTTCATGACTTCATATTCCCGTTCCTGCTTAGAGTCCAGAGTTGTTGTATTCTCTAAAACGTTCAAAATCCATGCCACCGATACGGTTTTACCCTTACATGAGCAGATGGAAAAGAAGTATCTTTTAAACATTATCCATATACCTTTCCAAATAAACTTACTGAGATTATACGAGCCATGGATCTGTTTGACTCACACCGGGAACAACTCCTCAAAAACAACGCTCCGCTTGCTGACAGAATGCGCCCAAGAACTCTCGAAGAATATATTGGCCAGGAACATATCATCGGTCATGGCAGACTTCTAAGAAGAGCTATCCAGATCGACCAGCTCTCAAGCATCATCTTCTACGGTCCCCCCGGAACCGGTAAAACAACCCTGGCCCGTATAATTGCCAATACAACCAAAGCAAAATTTATCCAGATAAATGCTGTCCTTGCCGGTATAAAGGAGATAAGGGAGTCGATTGATGAAGCCAGAAAAACCCTTTCATTATTTGGGAAAAGAACTATCCTCTTTGTTGATGAGGTGCACCGTTTCAACAAATCACAGCAGGACGCTCTTCTTCCGCACGTAGAAAACGGCACACTGATTCTCATTGGAGCCACAACCGAAAACCCCTATTTCGAAGTGAACAAGGCTCTTGTCTCACGTTCCAGAATATTTCAACTCCAGGTACTCACTGAAAAAGATCTTAGGGCTATAGCATATCAGGCCCTTAATGATAAGCAAAGAGGATACGGAAAACGCAACATCTCCATCTCAGATGATGCCCTTGAACATCTTGTAAAAGTTGCCAACGGAGACGCAAGGGGGGTTCTCAATGCTTTGGAGCTGGCAGTGGAAACAACCGAGTCGTCTCCAAAAGGGGAAATACATATAAACCGTTCAATTGCAGAGGAATCGATACAAAAACGGGCTGTACTGTATGATAAGGATGGAGACGCCCACTATGATACCATCTCTGCGTTTATCAAGTCCTTAAGGGGATCTGACCCGGATGCAGCCCTGTACTGGATGGCAAAGATGGTTTATGCCGGTGAGGATCCAAAATTCATATTCAGGCGAATGGTAATATTTGCCTCAGAAGACATCGGGTTGGCTGATCCCCAGGCTCTCGGTGTGGTGATGGACGCAGCAAAGGCATTTGATTATGTGGGATTGCCTGAAGGAAGGTATCATCTCTCGCATGCCTGCATATACTGCGCGACTGCCCCGAAAAGCAACTCCAATATGGCATTTTTCGACGCACTTCACTCCGTCTCACAGGAGGTTGCAGATGATGTTCCGGATCATCTCAAAGATGCCTCCAGGGATAAGGAGTCTCTGGGCCATGGTGAGGGGTATCTCTATCCCCATGCTTACAGAGATCACTGGGTCGCCCAGCAATACCTGCCAAATAATCTCCAAGGCAAAATCTTCTATCAACCCGGGGATCTGGGGTATGAACACGAGGTGAAAATAAGAGTAGAACGCTACCGGGAAGCACAACTTGAGGCAATGGTCGACAACAGTGATAATGCCGGGCCGCTTCATAATACCGGGGCAAAAAGTCAAAAACAATCAGAACTCTGGATGGAGCGAACGGTTGGGGCAAGAGGTAATCTGCTTCAGAACATACGTGACAGAGCCATGGACATGGCAGCACCAAAAAGATCCACTCTGTTTCTCGACATTCACTGCCGAACCGGTTTGTTTACTTTTGAAGCATGCAGAAGAATCCGGGAGGGGGGTGTATGGGCCGTTGCCTATGATGACAGGGAGTATGAGACTGTAAGTAAAATGGCTTCCAGACTTCAAAGCCTTTCAAGACCACAGATAATCAAAAGCTGCGCAGAAAAAATCGCACCGGATATTCGCAGAGAAGCAGGAGAGAAGATAAAGTTTGACCTGATCATGGGAAGAAATGTCATCGCTTCCTTCAAAAACAAGATCTCATACCTCCAGGGGCTTTCTGATCTTCTCGCAAAGGGAGGAAAAATCGTACTCGCCGAGACCGTTCACTCAATGGGTGGAAGGGTGTCAGATTTGTTTGAAGAGTTAGGTGAGAAACCTTTCACCGAAAGATTCTTACAGGCTGAAAATGATCTTTTCACAGATCCGGATGATCATCTGTTAAACTGGAACAACCAATCGCTTATCGAAAATCTCTCAGACCTGGATATCTTCAAAACTGTATCTGAAACCCTTTATGATAAATCAAAGAGAAAAATCAACGCTTCTGAAATCGATTTCTGGTTCAGAACCACTACAGGCAAAGGGAGAAAATCTCTTGGGGACAGGCTCTCTGAATACTTCTCTCACGTTGAACTCAAGACATTGCGGGAAGAACTCTATACCCGCTTAGTTAACAGAACCGTTGAGTGGAAGAGTGTGGTTCTGTTTATTAGCTGTGAATTAAAGTGACCCGCCTCATGCTAAATCAGAAACATTACTCCCAAATTTTTGATCCATCTCTTTAAAGAAATCATCAAGAAAATCCAGTTTTTCCTGATCCTGTTTCTCACCAATAACACCCTCAAGGTACTCCTGTGGAATCTCTCTCATGAAGGGAGATGGTGTTACGGTTTTTTGTTTACCTCTGAACATTTTTGTGCCCGGATATGTCAGAAACAGTTTCTTTTGTGCCCTGGTCATCCCCACATAAAACAACCTGCGCTCTTCATCAATTTTACCCTCTTCCACAGCTCTGGGCGAGGGCATAACTTCGCGGTCCAGGCCGGAGAGGAATACCACCGGAAACTCCAGACCTTTTGATTTATGCAGGGTCATAAGAACCACACCCCGTTTAGGCCCGTCCTGATCGTCCTGATTGGAGGTTACAAGTGCAATTTCCTGAAGATAGCCACTCAGAGTCGGTATTTTTTTTCTATACTTTGATTCATAGATTTCAAGTCCATGGAAGAGCTCTTTTATATTTTCAAGCCTTTGTTCATGCTGCTCCTGCTCCTTGTAGGCTCTTTTGAGAAGGTCGAAATAATTGCACTCTTCGAGCAGGCTTTTTAAAGTTGAGGATAGGTGGCCTGATTTGAACTTCTCATCATATTTATGGAATAACTCCAGAAAAGCCTCTATTTTCCCGTGCTGCTCCTGGGAGACATCCAGGCTCTCACCGCTGCGCAGCAGTGCGTCCCATAGACTCATCTTTCTCAGTGCTGCAAGATCATCCAGTTTTTCCATGGTTGTGGAAGTCAGGCCCTTGTTGGGAACTTTAAGTACTCTGATTAAACTGAGTTCGTCGTGTGGGTTGGAAAAGAAGCGAAGATAGGCAATCATATCCTTAACCTCTTTTCGCTCATAAAAACTCATAGCTCCGGAAACTGTGTAAGGGACCCGCCTTCGTCTAAGCTCCTCCTCATAACGTCGCATCATGGAGTTGGTGCGTAAGAGGATTGCGTGATCTTTGTAGGAAAATGAGGTGTGTTCATTATGCTCATCAATTTTCTGAGCTACCCACTCTGCTTCATCAATTTCATCATCACCCTTGTAGTGAAAAATCGGATCCCCATCACCATTCACCGCAGTGATATTTTTATTTTTTCTTACCCTGTTGTTCTTTACCACTGCATGTGCCGCTTCCATAATCTGGTTTGTAGAGCGGTAGTTTTTATCGAGAATAACAGTTTGTGCCCCCTTGAAACTAGAGGAAAAGGAGAGGATGTTTTCAATCTCAGCTCCTCGCCAGGAATAGATCCCCTGGTCATCATCTCCAACCACCATAATATTTTTCCGGGGGGTTGAAAGCAGGGCTGCAAGTTTCATCTGAACAGCATTGGTGTCCTGAAACTCATCAACTGAGATATACACATACTGTTTTTGGTATTTTTTAAGAATCTCAGGCTTTGACATAAAAAGCTTCAGTGGAAGCAGCAGCAGGTCGTCAAAATCCAGCGTCTGGCGTTTGAGCAGAATCTGGTTATAGGAGTTATAAACCCGGAAAATTTTTCTCTGTTCAGGGTTAAGCTTCTTGTAATCTTTTGGATCGAGTGAAGCATTTTTAGCCAAACTTATTTTGGTGCCAAACTCCACCGGGTCCTCTTTTTTCAGCCCGCGCACGCCGGCAGCTCTCATGATGCTCTTGAGGGTAGCCTTGCGTTCATGGTCATCTATAATGGTGAAATTTTTGCTTATTCCGATCGCTTCACCATCTGTGCGAAGAATCTTTGCACCCAAACTGTGAAAGGTACACAGTGTCATCCGGGATGCCGCATCTTTTGAGGTTAGTTTTGCCACACGCTCCTTCATCTCTTTGGCCGCCTTATTGGTGAAAGTTACGGCTAAGACCTCCTCAGGTTTGCATTTTCCCTGACCCACAAGCCGTGCTATGCGCATGGTTAAAACTCGTGTCTTGCCGCTTCCGGCGCCCGCCAGTACCAGCAGTGGACCATCGTTATGTAAAACCGCCTTTTTCTGGCTTGAATTTAATCCTCTTGTATAATCAGACATCCCGTTTTGCCCTTAGATCTTCTGGTTAAAAAAGTCTTAAAATACTAATTTATTTCTCTGAAAAACACCCTGAACAGAAGGTTTTTTAACGCTGTTGTAACTGATTGATATAGTGCAGGATAAGAAGCCTCACCTGTCGCGGGTCAAGAGCACCTGCCAAAAACAGATCCAGTTTTTGACAGCCATTCTTATCCTGAGATTAGCTATATTCTAACCACCGATTCTTTACTGTTTTTTTGTGATCAAAGTTAGGAGTAATCATGAAAGATTTTCTTTACCGCGCTCTTATAACCGCTTTTGGAATGGGTATAGCCGCCTATCTTGTACCCGGAATAATTATAAACAGTTTAGGAGCCCTGTTTTTCTCCGCTGTTTTGCTGGGAGTGGTTAATGCCGTGGTGCGTCCCATACTGATTATTCTCACCCTCCCCGCAACAATACTTACTCTGGGACTTTTTATACTTTTCATCAATGCTTTAATGTTTCTTCTGGTTGCCCGACTGATACCCGGTTTTTACATACAAACCTTTGGGGCTGCTTTTTTGGGGTATATTATAGTCACCGTTATCTCCTGGGTTATTTCGAGCAAATGATCATCTTTAGCCTTCATCCCGGCAAAAATCTCCCTTCAGATAGGCAACAATTGCCCGGGTTATATTCTGGTCAGGAAGCGCAGTGGCAAGGATTCGGGGTTGTGGGTAGTGTAGTGAACCTTAATTCAATCGTTTAGGCATATCTGACCGTCTGTTTTCAGTGCATAGGATAAATGGCACGGCTGTTGCATATAACAGGGTGGAGTCAAACGATAGAGAAAGGGTAAAATCATGTTTGGTGGTTCAATTTTCAATAAAACATCCCTGCCTGTAATCAAAAAAACTATGGATGCAGCCATGTTAAGAAACAGGGCGATTTCCAACAATATTGCAAATGTAACCACACCAGGATACCGCAGAGTTGAGGTAAGTTTTGAAGACCAGCTCCGAAAAGCAATGGATGGAGCAAGTCTAAGGGGTGCAAGCACAAGAGAAAACCATCTCCGTCTTGGAGGAGAAAATCTCAGCAATGTCAGCGCAAGGGGATATCGTCCCAATGACCCTACATTGCCAAGTGGTGTAAACAATGTAGATATCGATATGGAAATGGCTAAACTTGCAGAAACACAGATTCAGTTTAACTTTGCGGTAAAGAGAACTCAGGGAATATACAGGAAACTAAACGCAGCAATTCAGGGTCGTTCAATTCCGCTCCAATAACAGATGAGGTTAGCATATGTCAGTAGGTGGCATCTTTTCAGGTCTTAAAATCAGCGCTTCCGGTATGAGAGCTCAGAGAATTCGCCAAAACACCATTTCATCAAATTTGGCCAATGCTGAAACAACCCGTACTGCTGAGGGAGGCCCGTACAGAAGACAGTTTGTCTCTTTTCTGGCTCCAAGCAACAGAAGGGACACAAAAATCTTGAACAGTGAAGTTACCTTGCATGGTACATCCTCTTCCCAGGGGCATATCCCTATCCCTGCTTCAAACTTCCCCCGTGATGAGCGGTTTTTTGGAAGGGGAGTGGAGGTTTCAGAGATAAGGGAGGATTCACGTCCACCAAGACTGGTACACGATCCCGCTCATCCCGATGCCGATGAGAATGGATATGTTGCAATGCCAAATGTTAACATTATTCAGGAAATGACAGATATGATCTCTGCCACAAGAGCATACGAAGCGAATGTGACAGCATTCAATGCCACAAAAAACATGCTCATGCAGGCTCTGCAGATTTAAAGGACTGAATATCTATGAACACCCAATCTATACAGTCACAGAATTCATGGGAACAGTTTATGAAACTATCCCAGCAGGCCAGATCACGTAACAGTGGTTTTTCTGTTAATGGGGTGCAGAGCCGGAATAAAACAGAAAATCCCGAATCCGTATATAAGAAAGCAACACCAGCAGTACCAAGAAATGCAAACTTTCAGCCATCTGTTTCAAATCATAAGGGAAAAACTGTAGGCTGTAATTTTGATGCATACGCGTAAAGATGTAATTTAAATAAACCGGAGAAATGTCATGAACATCAATAACATAGGGCCGATCGGGAACAGTAACCCTGCAGAAAGAAAACCAGCTGCAAACAATCCGCTGCAAGGTCCCTCCTTTAAGGACACCTTGAATGGCTTCCTCAAAGATGTAAATGAATTGCAGCAAAAAGCGGATGTTTCAATTAAAAAAATGTCTGCAGGTGAAATCACCGATGTGCATCAGGTGATGTCCACCGTTGAAGAAGCCAATGTTGCATTCAACATGATGATGGAGATCAGGAATAAGGTGATGGATGCGTATCAGGAGATAATGAGAATACGTCTCTAATGATTTTTTTCTGCTGAAAACTATCAGCCGCCAACAGGGAAAAGCACTCAGGGAATAAGAGATAAAGGAGAAGAGGATGTCTGATTTTTTCAAACAGTTGATAGCCCAGCTTTCTGCCGTATGGCAGAAACTCTCACTTCAGCAGAAAGTTATAACCTCCGCACTGGTTGGGTTTACTCTTTTTGGGCTTATCGGTCTGCTTGTCTGGTCACACGGGACAGGAACTGCTGCTGAGGGCGGCTACAGAGTGCTCTATTCAAACCTTGACATAGAAGATGCATCCTCTGTCGTGACAATCCTCGATCAAAACAATTACCGCTACAGAATCGAATCCGACGGACGCACCATTATGGTTCCCGCCAGGCAGCTCTACCAGGCCCGCATGGCTTTGGCCGGGGAAGGACTTCCAGCGGGAAGGAGTATCGGGTATGAGATTTTCGACCAGAATAATTTTGGAATGACCGATTTCGTTCAGAAAATAAATTCAAGGCGGGCACTTGAAGGTGAGATACAAAGAACTATAGAAGGGCTCTCTGAAGTACAGGAAGCCAGGGTTCACATAGTTATCCCTGAAAACACTATCTTTTTGGATGTCAAAAATGATGCAAAGGCTTCGGTTGTTATACGCTGTGTTCATGGACGTCAGCTCTCTGCCGATCAGATCCGCGGAATAACCCACCTTGTTTCATCAAGTGTTGATGGGCTCAAACCTCAGAATATCTCAATTGTTGATTTCAACGGAAAACTTCTCTCAAATCCTTTTGCTCATGATGAAATTGCCCTGGCAACTTCAAGCAACATGGAGTTAAAGCAAACTGTTGAAAGATACCTTGAATCTAAATCAAACCAAATGCTTACAGCTATTCTCGGCCCATCCAAGGCCTATGTGAAAGTTTCTGCAGAGCTTGATTTCGACAGGGTGGAGAAAACTATAGAACGCTTTGACCCTGAAAGCAGAGTTATCCGCTCTGAAGAAAGGGTTGAAGAGAGTACAAGAAATGCACCCGATGGTGATCACCTAAGGGAGCGTTCCCTGACAAATTATGAAATAGACAGAACACTGCAGAGTGTTGTTCAGGAAGTTGGAAATGTAAGAAGGTTAAGTGTTTCGGTTGCTGTTGATGGAAGATATGAAGAGGGTGAAGAGGGGGAGATGGTTTTCACCCAGCGCAGCATAGAAGAGCTTCAGAATATCGAGGATATTGTTAAAAATGCAGTGGGGTATGATCTTGCCCGTGGTGATCAGATTACCGTTTCCGGAATGCAGTTTGACAATGAAATGCTTCGAAGGCAACGTGACGATATGCGCTCAAGAGAGGAATGGGAATTTAGAGTAAATATTGCCAAATATGTTGTGGGATTCTTCATTGCACTGCTGCTGATTTTCTTTCTGCGCTACCTTGCAAAAACCCTTGCCGATGCGATGAATCCCCCGGTGCCGGCACTGGAGCAGTTCGGTTTGCAGGAAGAGGTTATACCGGAAGTGGATGAAACTGTAAGAAGCAGATCTGAAATTCTTGAGCGGGTTGAAATAATGACAAGAGAGGAACCGGTCAATATATCTTCCATAATAAAAGAGTGGCTTTCTGAACCTGCACCGTCAAATAAAAGAAAAAAATAACCAGACATCTTGAAATGTACGGTAGGGATGGTATAATTTTGCTTAGGTATACTGTCCCTGTCACATGAACATAGCGAGGCCCTGAGGTAATGGCACCTGCAGAACGTAAAGAAAAAGCCGGTATTTATAAAGAAAACAACGAGAAGCCAAAAAGTGGTGGTTCCAAAGAGCCAAAAATGGCCGATGTTTCAGGGTTTCCCGGCCCCACCAAAGCCGCCATCGTGATGGTTGCGCTTGGAACAGAAGCATCTGGACAGATTTTTAAAAATCTGGATGAAAACGATATCGAGCGGCTCTCAACAGAAATAGCCAGATTGGATAACGTTAAATCAGATGTGCGCGAGGCTGTATTACACGAATTTCACAATCTGGCTATGGCTCATCAGTTTGTCTCCCAGGGGGGACTTGATTATGCAAGAGAGGTTTTGGAAAAAGCCGTTGGCCCCAGAAAGGCAAAAGAAATTCTGGAAAAAGTCCAGCAGACCATAAGAACCACCGGTTTTAATCTTCTTGAGAATATAGACCCAAAACAACTTGTAAACTTCGTTCAGAAAGAACACCCTCAGACCATAGCGCTTCTGCTGGCCCATATGGAGCCTGCCAATGCAGCTCCGATCATCTCGTCACTTCCACAGGAACTTCAGGTGGACGTTGCAACAAGAATTGCCACCATGGAAAGCATCTCTCCCGATACCCTTGATCAGGTGGAGGAGGTTCTTGCAAGTCAGGTCAAATCTCTGTTCGGTGGGGATGTCTCTGAAATCGGTGGTGTTAAAGCTGTTGCTGAGATGCTTAACAGTGTTGATCGCGGGGCGGAGAAGAACATTCTTGGAAATCTTGAAAGGGATAATCCGGAACTGGCTACTGAGATTAAAAATCTCATGTTTGTTTTCGAGGATGTACTCCTTATGGACGATCGTTCTATGCAGCGTGTACTCAAGGAAGTGGATACAAAGGAACTATCCATGGCACTCAAGGGAGCTTCCGAGGAGCTGCAGGACAAGTTTTTCAGAAACATGTCTTCACGTGCATCAGAGATGATAAAGGAAGATATGGAGTTTATGGGTCCGATACGTCTCAAGGATGTGGAGGAAGTCCAGCAGCGGATTGTAGATGTTGTGAGAAGACTGGAAGAGGATGGGGAAATTATCATAAGCGGTCGCGGCGGCGAAGAAGACATTGTTGTCTAAGGAAGTGGTGTGATGGATCAGGATATGGTAAACAAAGAAAATATTTCTACTCTGATTGATCAGCTGCTCAAAGCCAAAGATCCTGCTGAGGTCGGATTAAAAAAGATCCTGCGCAAAAAGGTGGATCAGTTCAATGATTATCCTCTCCATACCCCGGAGCTTGAAGAGTTTAGCACTTCTGAAAAAAACGGGGTCTTAAATGTGGATGAGAGAAGTACCCTGGAACTGCAAAAAAGGGTCGGTGAACTTGAAGAGCAGTTAAAGAGCAAAGAGGAAAGCGCACGAAAAGCTGTCCAGAATGCCTATAACAAAGGTAAACAGGAGGGGCTTGAGCAGGGGAAACTGAAAGGTAAAGAAACCGCTGATGCAGAATATGCAGCTGAGATACAAAAAATTCAGGACAATGTAACAGCTGTGCTCAATCAACTCCAAAGCTCCAAAAAAGAACTGCTCCGAAATTCAGAGCATACCCTGCTTCGGCTTTGTGTGCAGATTGTGAAAAAAATTATCGCTAATGAGGTCTGCAGCAACGAAAAACTTATACTTGGGGTTTTGAAAAAAGCCCTACGTTCAATTGCGGAAAAAGACAGACTCATTATAAGAATCTCCCCTCAGGATCTTCAAACTGTTAAAGGCGGGAGGGAGTTTTGGGTCTCGGTTACAGAGAGGCTCAAGGATGTGTCCATAGAAGATGATGAAAGAATCCAGCGCGGTGGCTGCATAATCGAATCGGTCAACGGTATCGTTGATGCAAGACTCGATGTACAGATCGATGAGATAACAACTCTTCTTGAAAACATGTGGCAGGCAGATATTTCAGAAGACTGCATCACCCTCTCCTGAATGGGCTCATATGCAATTCAATCCCCAGACATTAGACAACAGATTTACAAAATATCTGGATTGTGTCAACTCTTCAAAAACAATAAAACTCCATGGCAGAATAACTGAAGTCGTAGGGCTTCTTATAGAATCTACCGGACCAGCTGCTTCTGTGGGCGAAGTGTGCAATCTTGAAGAAAACGGTAGAATCGTAGGCAGGGCAGAGGTGGTCGGTTTTCGAAAAGAAAGAACCCTGCTCATGCCCCTTGGTGATGTGAACAATATTCATCCCGGTCTTATAGTAACAGGAACCGGACGACCTCTCACTATCAATGCAAGCTCAGATCTCAAGGGACGGGTTCTTGATGGTCTTGGGTTCCCCATTGATGGAAAACCTCTCCTTAAAATGGGTGAGAGAAGATCTGTTATCTCTGCTGTTCCCAACCCCTTAACCAGAAAAAGGATTTCAGAACCCTTTCACACGGGCATCAAAGCAATCGACAGTCTGCTGACTGTAGGTAAGGGGCAGAGGATGGGGATTTTTGCCGGCAGCGGAGTCGGAAAAAGTGTTCTTTTGGGTATGATGGCCCGCAACTGCAAATCGGATATCAATGTGATTGCGCTTATAGGTGAACGGGGCAGAGAGGTGAGGGAATTTATCGAACGGGATCTTGGGCCCGAGGGGCTGGCAAGATCGATTGTGGTAGTTGCCACCTCAGATCAGCCCGCACTTATTCGAATAAAAGGCGCACTGGTTGCAGCATCAATAGCGGAGTACTTCAGGGATCAGGGTAAAGATGTCCTGTTTATGGCCGATTCAATTACCAGACTCGCAATGGCTCAAAGAGAGATCGGGCTTGCAGTAGGGGAACCTCCTGCAACCAAGGGGTACACCCCTTCCGTTTTTTCCATATTACCACAATTTCTCGAACGTGCAGGTAATTCTGATAAGGGTACCATCACCGGGCTTTTTACTGTACTTGTTGAAGGTGACGATATGGATGATCCAATAGCAGACTCCGCCCGATCGATTCTTGACGGGCATATAGCATTGTCAAGACGACTGGCAAGCAAAAATCACTATCCTGCAATAGATGTGTTGGAGAGTATATCAAGATGTATGAGGGATGTGGTAAGCGATGAACACATACAGATCGCTTCAACCATCAAAGATTGCATGGCTACCTATAAGGAAAATGAGGACCTGGTACAGATAGGTGCCTATATGCCGGGAACAAATGATAAGGTGGACAAGGCGATAAAATTGAATCAGCCACTGATCTCCTATCTGCGGCAAAAAGTGGCAACTGCCTGTCAGTTCGACAAAAACATTATCGAACTAAGGCAAATTGCGGAAAAAACAGGAATCCTTAACTCATGAAAAAATTTGTTTTCTCACTCGAAGCACTTCTTGAGGTCAGGATCCGTAAGGAGGAAGATATTGAAAAGAAACTGGCTCAAAAAAATGGAGAAATTGAGCTGGTAAGAAAAGAGATTGAGAGAATCCAGCAGGATCTTAAGAATTTTCAGATCTCTGAGAAGAGCAGGCGTGCACACGGAGAAGATATATTTTCCATGCGTTACTCAGTTTCCTGGCGCAATCAGCTAAAACTTGATATGCTTACCATGGGAAAAAAGTATGATGATCTCTGTGCTCAGGCCTACAGTATACGACAGGAATTAACCAAGGCAACCCAGGAGAAAAAAGCTGTAGAGATTATAAAAGAGAAACGCTACCGTGAGTGGAAACTTAAACACAAACGCGAAGAACAAAAAGCTCTCGATGATATCTCCACTCAGGGTTTTATTCGTAAAAGGAGCATCGGTGAAACTCCGTAACTTCATTTTCGTTCTGTTTCTTGCTGCTGGTGCAAGTGCCTCTGTCCTCACTTTCGAAACATTCGAAGAGGGGCAGATTATCGACTCAAAACTGATCGACTCCATTGCTCAAAGTGAGCAGGGACTGGCTCTTGCTGTAAACCGGTTCGAACTGATAAAACTCTTTGGAGATCAGTCCTTTGCAATCAACCCGGTGAACAACTATCCGGATGTGCTTTTTGGCAGCAGAGATACGGCTGCCTTTTTCTGGCTTGATCCCGAGTTCGGTAACGTGTACAGACGAGATGTTGTACTCACAGAGGACAGAGCAATCAGCGGTCAGTCTCAGATAATCGACAGCTACATACCCCATCAATACTCTTATCTTAAAGCTGCTGGTACATTGGATAATCCTCTTGTTTCCCTGATCGAAAGGGTTGCTCCGGGCTCTGGTAATCTAAGGCTTATTCTCAACAACGGCACAGAGCGGCTTGTACTCGATTCAGCCCGTACACTGGTACGTTTTCACTCCTCAATGACAGAGCTTTCAGATGATACTTTTCTGGTTGTGAATTCAAAAAACATGGACACACTCATGCTGAGAAAGGTGTATTCCCGGGGAAGTGAACTGCGAACTGTAAGCTCTGCAGTAGTGAGCACAGGGGCATCGGTTGACGGTGATTGTCTTATGAATCCTTCTGTTGCTGTCGATAAATCAAGCGGTAATATTCTGGTCACCTGGACAAGAGGTGCACCAATGGGGGATAAGATCTTTCATTATCGGATATATGACAGAGAACTGAATCCTGTAATCAATACCGTTAATACGGGGGAGGTGATTTCTGCATGGGCGTATAATTACTATGCGGATGCTCCAGCTGTTTCGTTTGCTCCAAATCGTTTTGCCGTGTCGACCTGGAATCTGCAAGGTACTCATTTACATGAAATAAACGGCACTGATGGTCAGCGCACAAAGAGAGAAATTGCAGGCAAACAGGGAATCTCCGGATCTGCTATCACTACCAATGGTGAATTTTTGGCAGTGGTGTACAGGGATACCATCAATTCCGTTATTGAAGCCAAGCGTATTCCCGTGAACAATGGTGAATTGGGCTCTGAGCAATTTATACAGATATCAGATCCGGGACGTACCATAACTAAAGAAAACACTCACAGCATTGCATTGAACTGTGATATGGATTCATCCGGTTCCATTGCAGTGGTGTGGAGAAACGGATTGCAGGTTGAAGGTGCAATCCTGGCCAGGAGGGGAGTGAGAGAAGGGGAAGGTACATGGGTGTCTCAGGTGAAAAATATTGAGAATGTGAATGGGGATTCCCTTCGTTTCTATCCGGCAGAATATGTATTCAGTGGAGAAATGAGCTCTTGGCAAATCATTGATTCCGTGCGGTTTGGAAACTCTCCCCAGGAAACTGCCTCAGCACATTGGGTCCCGCTGTATGAATTATCGGCTCTCTCCGGGGCACGAGGTACCTATTCACATTTTCAGTACAAATTTTCACTTCAAAGAGTGCCCGGCGGGGACTCACTAATTACTCCAGTCGTAACAGAGGTAAATATTCCATGGAACAGAAAACCGGTTTTCGTAAATCCCGACTCAGTTACTGTTAATCAAACACATTTGGCTGATGTGGAGTATGGGGATACAATAACCATTCTTTCAAGAACTGATACTGTAAAGATAAGTTTTTCAATCAGAGATTATGACCTGGATGATACGTTGCACATACGTGCAGATTATACCACAGCAGACACCTCTTTTACCAACTCTGAAGGACCCTATTTTCATTCTACTGTCAATATTGCGCCTTTCCCCCAATCCTCTGCACAATATCAGGTAGAGCTGCAAGCGCGTGATCGGTATTTTTGGGAAGCTGAACCGGTATCGCTTCTTTTTTTGACCAGAAATTCTGCCCCTGTTCTTGATTTCAGGGCTGAAATGGCTGCTCCCGGTGAACAAAAACAGTTGTCTGTAATTACAGATAGTATGAAGATCGTATTTCAGGAGGACGATTCGCTTCGTTTATTGCTTGGGATAAGTGATACTAACGATCCCTCTACAGCCAAAGGTCGGCTTTCGATATTTCAGAATGGAGCAGAGGAAAGTGTTGATTCTGTTGTGGCCGGTTCTTCAGAAAGGGAAATATTTCTTTATCCGGATCAGTTTCCCGATCCGGTGTGGACCAGGCTGCAGTTTTCAGGAACCGATCCAGACACTGTGGTGAAAATCAATGCATTTACCCGCATAAACCACATCCCCCGAATAATCTCAGCCCAGCTTGGAGATGAAAAAGCTACGCAGTATGGTGATTCCATAAGAATGGTCCCCGGGAAAGAAACTCCACTGATCCTGCATACTGAGGATCCCGATCTTGTGATAGAGGATACTCTGACTTATACATTGCAAACTGCTCAATGGGATACCACTTTCAGTACAACTGATCCTGTTTTTACAATTCCCATAACTCCTGTGGAATCAGACACTTTTATGATCATTAAGGTGCGTGATATCTACAACAGAAGTGACAGCCTGAAGTTCAGTTTCAGGTATCCCAGACTTCTCTCAGACACTACTTTCATCCCCTATCTTGAAGCAAAGGACTCACTCGCTTCCGGCATCTCGCTTATCCACGGCAGCCTCGATACCGCAACTGTTACACTGCCTTTTCTTAACAGCGGAAACGATTCTATGCAGATACTCTCGGTCTCATTGGCAGCCACAAGCAGCCGTTGGCTCACCTTTGATGCACCTCAGGATGGGGAAAACGTCACTTTTTCATCTCTGAATACTCTTCAGTTTTACCCGGTAACGATCATGGGAGGGGATCAGGTCGATTTTCTTTTCAGGCTGACTGCCGATGGGATAATTGGTGATGGGGTGATGCATGATACACTTATTGTACAAACAAGTGATCCGCTGGTCCCTTTTGATACCATTCCTATCAGCATGGAATACAATGATCTTCCCCGGATACTCAGGGTAAATGTGGAGTTTGATCCCGAAGTTCCTTACAGACCGGCTTCTGCAGCAAATACCCTCTCTGCTCAGCCGTACAGCTTCCCGCCTCACGCCAAAATCCGTATAGATTTCTCCGAACCTATAGATTCAGCCTCTGCATGGGAGGAAATTCATCTATACAGTATTTTCGATTCATTACACACCGGCTCTGCTCTGCTGCATACAACATCACATGTTTGGAACAACAGTTATACAAGTCTGGAAATAGGAGCAAATTACACCCATTCCAGTCCCTACTTCGGATTCACACCTCCCGGAGGTATTTTCATTCCTACCGATTCACTTGCTCTGGTGCTTTCTCACGGTGTAACCGATAAAGCACAGACGCCAAGCGGGCCTAATGGACTCGATCTGCTCAGAATCAACAAAAGAGCCCCTTATAGTGACACCACTTTTCTCTTTAGGGTAGACAGCATCCCCTTTAGTGTTACATCAGTTTCACCGGCGCCGGGAGATACCGGTTTAAAAAACTCTCCACCTGTGGTGATAAACTTTTCCCTTCCACCCGATCCCGAAACAATCGATACTTCTCTTACCTATAACCGCACCATCCATTTAACTTCAGTATTTGGGGGTGAAGAGCAGGTTACATTTGATTCTGTAAGAGTACACCAGGCTTCTGTAATGGCATACCCTTCGAGGAGGTTTTTCTACGGAGATACCGTAAACCTGAGGTTCAGAAGCGCGGAGGTGAGAGATTTTCTTGGCTTTCCACCCGACAATACCGGTGATGGCATACCGGGGGCGCTTTTTGACCCCCAATCAGAAAAAGATGATCTTATGTGGAGTTTTGTGATCAGGAATAATAAAATTCTCACAGTTTCTCCTCAGGAGGGTTCAATCATCGAAAAGGTCAGCCCTCCAATAACCATTACTTTTTCTCATCCGATTTTTAGCGGAACTTTTGATACAGATACATCTATCCACAACAGAAGTATGGAAATCGTTTCAAGATATGGTGGCTCTGCCAAAAGCTCTTTCACCCATATCGCTATTTCTGATGACAGCACAGAGGTAACGATAATACCCTCCTTTAACTTCTTCAGCTATGACAGTGTATTATGCGTATTCAACGGTTTCACAATGGATTACGACTACAATGCTGAGATAAATTTGCCGGGTGAATTCAATTCCTCTGAATATGAATGGTATTTCTATACGGGTGAAACCGGATTTTACACCTATCCAAATCCATTTCGTCCAAATAAAGACCCCCGTCACTGTCCGGAACCTGCCCTGTGCGGTATATGGTTTAAAAATCTGCATCTTCTCGACCCGGATGCCCTTGAACTAAGAATAAGGATTTTCAACATAAAAGCCGTTGAGGTGTATGATACGAAATCTGCGGGGGTAAGGGTTAGGTTCACGCCAAGGAGTTCTGAAATGAGACCGGAGTGGCTGTGGGATACCAGAAATCAGGCAGGTCATGAAGTGGCATCCGGAGTATACTTTTATGTTGTTTATAATATGGATAACAGAGCTTTGCTCAGAGGTAAATTGATGATAGTGCGGTAGGGGCGCTTTGATTTATCTGCCTAAAATCAGACCGCAAGATGTTAGGCATTTTAAGGTTTGACTATATATCCGCATATTGACAGTGAACTTTGAGTACTGGTGCTGTTAAACAGGTCTATTCTGTTGAATGTCAATGTGTTGAGTTAACCCGAACTCAAAACTCTCAACCATCAATTCACTGCTTCAAATTTAAATTACCAGACTGCAAAAATATCATTCACCATATTTTTGCAGACATTATATTCTTGCTAAACAGGATTGTCCTTATAAAAAGTTCGTAAGTATAAGAAAGGGAATTTTTATGTTTGGGTCTATAGCTGCTCAGTTCAATGCTGGTGGAGATTTTATGTGGATTATACTGGCAGTTTTTGCCTTAGCCGTAGCAGTTATGATTGAGAGATTAATCTATTTTTTCATTTACTGCAATAACGACACTATGAAAACGGCAAGTAATCTTATTGCAAAACTAAAAAGCGGTAACATAAAAGATGCTGAACAGATTGCCTCCAGTCGAACCACACCGATGCACAAACTTATGAACGTGGCAGTCAGTTCCTATTCAGGCGGTAAAGAACCGGAAATCATAATCGAGAGAATAGAGCAGGCCGCAATCCGTGAGCTGCCACGGCTTTCAAACAGAATTAACTACCTTTCACTTATAGCAAATGTTTCAACTTTGCTTGGGCTGCTTGGAACCATAACCGGACTGCAGCTCTCTTTCAGTGCTCTTGCAGATGATGCTTCCCAGCAAGCTGCTATGCTGGCTGTAGGAATCTCAAAAGCAATGAATACAACAGCATTCGGGCTTATCGTGGCAGTTCCCTGCATGGTAATGTACACTTTTCTCTCCAACAAACAGCAGAAACTTGTAAAAACCATCGATGAAGCAGTTTCTCATATCGTCTCTGCCATTAAGGAGAAGAAAGCATGAGCCTGCTGTCTTCATGTAAAGGATTAAAACATCCATCCGAAGCTGCTGAAATGGCTGATGTTGATGTAACTCCCATAATGAATATGTTTATCATTTTGATACCATTTCTGGTTTCAATGGCTGTTTTTACCCATCTCTCTATTCTGCCCTTTTCGGTACCCTCCGATACCGGCAGCGCAGCATCTGCCAGTGAAGATGAGGATCCCAGGTTACGACTTACTATTGTGCTTTCGACTGATTATCTCAAACTTGCCCATGGTGAAATGTTGCTTGATTCCATTCATGTTTTGGATTCTGGGCACGATTTTGACAGGCTCGGTCTTGTTTTATCTGCAAAAATGGCCGATTATGATGATGGTGAAGTGGTGATTGCAGTAAGGGATAATGTGAAGATTCAGAATGTGGTGAAAGTAATGGATATTTGCAAAATCAACAATTTCGAAAAAGTCGGAATATCAAGTGCAACTGCTAACCCCACTGCCGGTATATAAAGAGGTGGTTTTATTATGAGCTTTTTGAAAGCTGCAATGGACACAAATGATAAAAGCGCAGTGTTTAAACCTCAGTTAACATCTCTTGTAGATGTAATGACAATATTGCTGGTGTTCCTGATCAAGAGTTTTTCTGTTGAGGGGTCGCTTATTTCACCTCCTCAAAACATTCAACTCCCTGTCTCCGAGTCAAGGGAGGAGATGCAGGTGCTCAAAAGTATTGATATTACATCAACAGCACTGTTGGTCGGTGAGGAGTTTATCACTTATCATGAAGATTACCTTAATAGTGATTCATTGTTAATCGAGCCGTTGTTCAGATATATCGAAAATTATACCAGCACAGACAACGAGGAATCTCTTCTGATACAATCTGACAGGGATATTGAATTTGATATCCTAAAGCGTGTGATGTATACCTGCAGCAAAGCCGGAATATCGGATTTTAACATTCTTGTGGTGAATGAGGACTAAGATTGTGAAAGCGAATTATCTGGAGAAACCTTTTGTAATCCAAAAAACAATCGCAGATTACATGTTCCCAGTCATTGCAGTAATTACTATGCTTCTGTTCCTGGCTGCAGGTCTGCACTTCAGAAAATTCGGACTGCCTGAAAAAGGTAAAGACAGCGTTGTAACCACACCAACTACAGCGCAGTTTCTTTTTGAAGAGACAAAAACACAACCCCCGGTAGAAGAAAAACCAGTAGTTGTGCAGGAGAAAGTTGTTAAAGAAAAATCACCTCCGCAAATAATCGACCTGACCGAACAACCTACTACTCCAACCGAAATACAGGAGCCGGAACAATCAGAATTGGCTGAAGAGCAGAAAGAGGCAAGACCGATATATGGGCTTAGAAGAGTGTACTCCAAAGGTATCGGGTCGGGTGGGGATATGTCGGATGCTATTGTGGGACGTTTAGGAAACACTCTCGACAGAAGTGCTGATACTTCAGAGGCAACGGAAGATGATATTATGGGCCGGGTTGTTTCTGCGGCTACGGTTTCTTCGGCGCCAAGGGTAAAAAGACAGGTTCGCCCGGAATATACAAAAGAAATGCTGGAAAACAGAGTCGAAGGAACTGTTAGAATCAGAGTCCTGATCGATATCGATGGTAAGGTAAAAAAAGCTGAATTGCTTAACGATATTGGGTTTGGCTCTGGAGAACAGGCGCTGGTGACCATAAAGGAGATGGAATTTTTCCCGGCATTAAGAAATGATGAGCCGGTGGCTGTGTGGATTGTGATTCCGGTTAGATTTGTTTTACTTGGGTAAAATATGAATGTAAAACCATTGATTTAGAAGGCGAAAGAACATGAAAACATTTTCGGTTATACTTTTTTTGATTGTATTTGCGTTTGGAGTCGAGGAAGAATTAAAACCAACTGCAAATGATTTTTCGTTCATTGATGATTCGGAGATTGAGCTTATTGATGATTCGGAGATTGAGCTTATTGATGATTCGGAGATTGAGCTTATTGATGATTCGGAGATGGCGAGCTATGAAGAGGAAAGTGAGTTTTACGGGGTAGATGTTATGCCGACGCTAAAAACATTTATCAATGCGCACTACCCGGAGCATCTTTTAAGAGAAGGGGTTGAAGGAACCGTTCTGCTTGAACTGCTGATTGATGAAAGTGGATTGGTGGAGAGTGTGGAGGTTGTTGCCGGAGCAGACCCGGATTTCGACAGTTCTGCAGTCAGGGCTGCCAGAGATTTCGAGTTTACTCCAGCACAAGTGCAGGGTGAATCAGTTGCAGTGCTTCTTCAATATGAATACCACTTTACCCTTCATGAGGCTCAGATAGAATTACAGGAAGTCAGAAATTTTGAGGGAAGATTGATTGAACGGGGTACACGTATCCCTGTTCAGGATGCTTTTATCGTTTTGAATTTTACAGATACCCTGTGTGATGGTTCTCTCCCCTTACCACTTCAGCATTATTTAGAGAGAATCGCATCTTTTGAAGGACAATATATTGAGGAAAACAGGCTTGTAACGGTAAGTGATTCTTCCGGGCGCTTTAGTTTTTATTCCTTACCGTCATGTTCTGTCGAAATATCAGTGATTGTTCCCGGGTATCGTGAGTTTTCAACAAAGGAGTTTATTAGTGAAGGTGAACTAATTGACGCGGTATATCATGTGACACGTCACTCATACTCTGATTTTGAAATCCTTGTCTATGGCAGGGTAGAGGAGAAAGAGGTTAGCAGGAGGCAGTTGACTCTTGCCGAAGTGAGAAAAATCCCAGGCCTTGGGGGAGATGCAATAAAGGTAGTTCAGGCTATGCCCGGTGTGGCGCGTCCCCGAATGGGTAGTTCAGAAATTGTAGTGCGTGGAGCTCCGTCATGGGATTCAAGGTATTATCTGGATGGTGTCCCCATTCCCTTACTTTTTCATTTCGGTGGTTTAACATCTATCTACAACGCTGAGGCGCTCGAGTCTATTGATTTTTATCCCGGTGGTTTTGGCACCCGGTATGGTGGCGTTATAGGTGGTGTGGTTGAGATAAAGGGGCGAAAAGCAGAAACAGAACGCTGGAAAGGGCATCTGGATGTAAGTTCCATTGATGCAAGTGTGTTTGCTGAGGGGCCGGTTAGTGACAATGTATCTGTACAGTTGTATGCAAACCGAAGTTATGTGGGTGAGTTATTGAATTTCCTTATTGATATAATGGAAAAGAGTGGAGATTTTGAATTCCCGATCTCGCTGGCACCCTACTACTGGGATTACCTTGTACGAACAGATATAGACCTCAACAGCCAAAATCAGATGTATTTCTCTTTACTTGGATCTCTTGACAGTGTGGTGCTTGCCTATTCAGAAATGGCGGATATGGGAAGTTCTGAAATCGATGATTTGACTGATCATATGAGTTTAGGTATTTCGTTTCATCAGGCCACCTTTAACTGGGACCATATATTTTCCGAAATGCTGAGAAATTCTCTTACTTTGTCAGGAACAATGGGTCGCTTTAATTCATCAGTTTTTGGAATTGTGAAAGCAAATGAAAAATTCAGGATGTTCAATCTTCGGGATGAACTTAACTATACCCCAAACGATCGTTTTCGCTTTAATCTGGGAGTTGACCTGGAGCTTATAGTTACTGATTTGGAGCTCACTATTCCTCAGGGTAATCAGTCATTTGCAAGAGATACCACAAATGACTGGCTGTTTGGACTTGTAGGGACGTATCTGAATATGGAATTTAAACCAATTGAAAACCTTCTGATCATTCCCGGCATAAGATACGATTACTATCCTGAACTTGATTACAGAGGTGGTATCGTACCGGAATTCTGGCCCTATGATTTTATGAACAACCGAAGAGGTAAATCCGGAGAACCATCTTTCAGGCTAACCGGAAGATATGAGTTTATCCCCGGTAATACAATTAAAGCAGCAATTGGTACTTATAGCCAAACCCCTCAGCCTGTGGGACAGGTAATACATCCAACCTGGGGTAATCCTGCCCTCCCGGCAACGAAAGCCTCTCACTACGTTGCCGGTTATGAAAGACATCTTACTGATTTATTAAGCCTTGATGTTCAGGGATACTACAATTACCAGTGGGATGTGCCGCGAATGGCTGGTCAGGGTGATATGGAAGATCGGGATTCTGAGCAGGCCTTGTGGACAAGAGATGGAACGGGAAGAATGTATGGATTGGAGCTAATGCTCAGACATGACAGAAGTGAACGCTTTTTTGGCTGGCTCACGTATACGCTTTCAAGAAGTGAGTATTTTAGCACAGTGGATAACAAATGGGCGCTTTTTAGCACCGATGAAACCCATAACATTCAGCTTCTGGCTTCCTGGCATCTTGACAGAGACTGGGATCTGGGATTCAGGTTACGATATGTTACAGGAAAACCATATACACCAATTGTTAACAGGGGGGAAAGTGAAAACTGGAAAGGATTTTTTCCCATATACGGGGACACAAATTCCGGCCGTTACAATCCTTTTTTCCAACTCGATCTGAGAGCTGACAAGAAGATCATTTTTAATAACTTTATCTACTCTTTTTACGTCGATCTTCAGAATATCAGCTGGTTCCTGTATAAGAGCCCTGAGCAGTATTTTTATAATTACAATTACACCGAGAGACAATCTATTAGTATGATACCAATGCTTAGAACGGGTGTTAAAGTTGAATTCTAAAATTATTATACGGAGTGATAGATGAAAAAGACCACTTTTGCAGTTCTGGTACCGATGCTGATTGCCTGTGTTGAATTCTCAACCAGATATGAGCTGATTGAATCGAATGAAGTAAGACTTTTGGATTTTATGTATGAACCGGTTGATGCCTCCCCCGGGGATACAGTGCAACTGACAGCTGTATTTGGGGGAAAGGAGATCGGTGAGCACGATATAGATTGGAGTGTCTCGTGGGATCTGGTCACAAACCGCTACGGTATAGATAGCGCATTTGGTGTTGCGCCACTGGATAATCGTATTCCGCAATCAGTTGAATTCTCAGAAAATACAAGTACCATTTCATTTAGTTTCGTAATACCTGATGATGTTATCAGAAACAGTAATGGTGTTTTGGCTGATCTTTCTTCTATGTTACCACCTCATAAAATTTCCTCATTGCCACCTGAGATCCAAAATGTTTCCAAACATGAAATGATCGGTTTTGTGGAGGAGCTTGCCTACCTGGCACAGGAAAACCCCCAGGGGTACAGTCAAATTGTAACACCTGAAATAGAAGAGTTCCTGCCCGGACTACTTCAGCTACTCACTGCAAGAATAAGGATATTTGCAAAGATCAGGGGAGGGCACACCATTAGAAGTGATTTTTCAGTCCGTTACAACAGCAGATTTGAATCGATACCGGCTATTCCCTTAAATCGCAATCCAGTTATTGATTCTGCAGGAATCTACAAGGTAAAGGGAGATAATATCTTCAGCTATGATCCTTCCGAAGGCAGGCACCAGTTCATCCGCCTGGCAAGTCCTCAGGAAGAGGGAAATCATGAAGTGAATGAGATTGTTGTTGAGAATGGCTATTCATATTTCATTGCTGCTTTTTCAAGCAACTATGACTCGACAATCACAATGGAAGGATATCAATCCGGAAACAGCTGGATAAAAGAAGCTCATCGGACAAGGTGGAAATACAACCTTGCAGAAGACCAGACTAGTGATGTGGCAACAAACCGTCTTATGAATATCGCGGTTACCGGAAATAAAATATCTCAGTTTTTCCCGCCATCTGACCGTCGTGTGGAAAACGCAATAATATGGCTGGAACTGTATGATTATGTAATGGGTGAGATATTCCGACCCGATGGTTCGGATCTCAGGGAATATCACGTCAGATTTGTCTATGATTAAAAAATTTATGCACTTTTGGCTTTGACCACACGATCATACATTACAATAGAACCGGCGACCGCAACGTTCATTGAATGGTCACCTGTTAGCCGTATAAGCTTGTGACATTTTTCAATTGCCTTTGATGAGAGACCATGCTTCTCTGATCCGAGAAGATAACATGCTCTCTCCGGATGTTTAAAATTCTCGAGGCACACTGCGTTATCTGTCATCTCTACACCAACAAGTACACAGGAGAATGGTAAGTTTTCATAAAACTGGTCAAAACTATCATAAGAGTAGGTTGGTACAGAGCGCCATGTTTTCTGTGTATCTGACTTACTCTTTTTAAATTTGCTGTTTATGAGAAATACAAAATTTGCCCCCAATATCCTGGCTGTTCGGTAGAGTGTTCCATAATTGACCCAGGTGTTGCAACACTCAATCCCGATCCCAAAGTACCCCTCTATGTTGATATCCTTTTTACCCATAAATTTCATTCCTTTGAAAGTTCTTGTACAAAAATAGAATAAATCAAAAAAAATGACCAGCTGAGAATTAACCCGCCGGTCAGAAAGTGTAAGAAAAGAAACACTTTAGATCAATAAATTACAACACGCTCACTAAATGTGTGACTGCAATCTCTGCAATCAATTTTTACCGTAAAAACACCAGGAGGTAACAGAGAAGGGAGAGCTACATTACTCTTCTCACCCGCAGAGACAGATCTGGTTTCTCTGAAAACCTCTCTTCCGTTTAGGCTGAAAAGCGATATCGTGTACTGTCCTGAAAGGTTGACCAAAAAATTAAAACCACTGTTTGTGATATTGTTCAGGCTAACTGAAGACAGGGGAGTGGCACCCCTGGATAACGGAGCAATGGATACATCATCCACTTCATTTAAATGTCTGAGGCTTACGTTTTCGAATGTAATAGTGCCGCTCTCACCACCACCGCAATCAAAGAAAATACGGTTATCACTGCCGGTATCCCCCGAATAGGTGAACGGAATTGTGAAATCCCCGGGTAATGCAGAGAGGCTGGTTTGTTCAGTTACATAGGGTTGCCAGGGAGCAGAACTCATCCCTACACCTGCTGAAATTGTGCGGTTTCTGTCTGATGAGGCTGTAAAAGACAGCGCATACTTCTCTTCGGAAATTAAGGCTATATCATCCTGATAGAAATTTACACTCCAGGGATCTTCGCCTCCGCTGTTGATCTTAACAACAGCCCTGTTATCGGAAAAACTGACCGAGCCGCTTCCACCCCCATTTGCAGAAGACCTCCAGCCGTAAGCTCCGCCAAGAAATTCTGAATTGGTTGCAACCTCGCTGCTGTCTTTGAAAAATGCGGCTATATCAATGTCCTGCCTTATAATCTGTGTTAATGGATTGCTTTTGCTGTTTGTTGTACCAGTCCAAAAATCAAAGACTTTTCCATTCTGTGGTTTAGCTGTGAAGATCACTTCTGTTCCGTGAGGATATTCTGAGGCTTCAGGCAGAACTGAAACTGTTCCACCTTCTGAAGATGAAACCGAAACTGAGTGGTCCCCAGTTCCTTCGAGCTGATACACTCTTACATATTCAATTTCCATGCGGACTGGAAATATGCTGTTATCCACTCCCTCTGCACCTCCCCAGTCTCCTCCAACCGCGACATTGAGCAGAAGATGAAATCTCTTATCAAACGGCCACTCTCTGTAAGTATAATCATCCCGGTTCTCAAAGGTGAAATAGATCGTATCATCGACCAGAAAATCTATCCGATCCTCATACCACTCTACAGCATAGGTATAAAACTGCTCCTCAGGATTGATAAAAAATGCGTACTCCCCGACCTGTGTGCCGATCATGTGATTGAAAGATTCGGTGTGAACAGTCCAGTGGATTACACCCGGATCATAACCCACATACTCCATTATATCTATCTCTCCGCTTGCTGGCCAGTTTCCGTATTCCCAGTCAGTGGGCAACATCCATATGGCTGGCCAGGTGCCTGTTCCACCCGGCAGTTTTGCTCTGACCTCAACTCTGCCATAAAGCCAGTCACCTTTTTGGGCGGTTCTGAGGCGGGCAGACGTGTACTCTCGTGTGGGGCCGTTGGGGTGGGTGTGCTGTTCTCTTCTGGCTTCAATTATTAACCTCCCATCCTCAACCCAGGCATTTGCCCCGGTTTCGTCTGTATAATTTTGAAGTTCATTGTTACCCCATGCCCACATATTACCATCAACATCGAAGCTCCACCTGTCGGGATCCGGTAAACCTGTATAATCAAACTCATCCGACCACACAAGTGCCCAGTTCCTGGCTGAAGCACTGTTGCTTAAAAAAAGGCAAAGAATGAATCCCAGAATAAAGTTCATATCTGCTCCTTACTTAATCTGTTAGGATAGGGAAGTGATACCTTTTTCCCTGAGCCGGGAAGAGATCTGAATTATTTCAGTTCTCCCCCCTGTATTTATATTAACGCACAACCGAAATCCTGCGGCTAACCTGCATTCCTTCAGCTTCTACCGAAACAGTATAGATACCATTGGCAAGTCTGGTGTGCCGTCCGGCATCGATTATATGGGTTCCGGCCTGAATACCGTTTTTGTTTATCTGGGCGACTCTTGAACCCCTGAGATCATAAAAACTTACCATTATATCAGATGTTTGTGTTGTGTTGATGATGATATTTGTCCCTTTCACCGTTAAGCGGGCCGGGGTCTGGCGAAGAGCAGGAAGAGAGGTCTTTACCTGGTCTCCACTTCGCAGTGCAATGAGTGTATCTGCGGGAATTTCAAACTGAAGTCCATCAGAAAAGGTCACCGTGACAGGGTGTTCCCTGTGGTTATATACCACATAGGTTTTTTCACCATCATTGTCAAACACCCCAAAATTTGGAATGTCCGCTGTAATGTTTCGGTCCACTTGCCCCATTGCCAAGAGGTTATGAATGTGGTGATAGGTGTGTGCGCGACTTGCACCCTCCTCGACTGCATAACGATCCCTTTCAGACTCAAATTCAACAGCCGCCCTCTGAGGATCTGCATAAGCAAGATAGCACCAAAGAACGTCTCTCCAGAACACAAGCTCCCCCCCTTTTTCCCGCTCCATTTCTGCATAGTTTTCCAACACATACTCCGGGTAATGACCCAGATAGTTTGATGCACCGGTCACAGGAAGGAAATTTATCCCGCGAATCATCTCCGGCTCAGCACTGAACCATGTAGCATAATCAATTTTTCCGCCCCAAATCATACCTGCTGCATTTTTGGGATAATCGCCGGGAAATGTAGCCTTATCAACATCAAACCAGTAATTTTGAACCGCTTCAACTTCGGTTGAATAAAGGTAAGCACCCAGATCCCTCAGTTCATCATTGCCGGTAACCGTTCCCCAGAGTGCCACACTGGCTGCAAAGTTTATCGCCTCAGAAGAAGACTCCTGATTGTTTCCATCCCCAAAATTGGCGTGTCCTGAGGCCCAGCTGTGTCCTGCATATGGATCAAAGGTGCGCAGAAATGGTGAAAACCCTTCTCCTCTGTGAGTGTTCACACAGTTTCTGATTATCAGCTCTACCATCCCACCCCAGTTCTCCTGACTTGCCCATTCACGGTCATATTGGGCAATAAGTGCTGCACCCTGGATGAAATACCCATAGTGGAAATGATGATCGTTTAACCCATTTGCTGCATTGAAACTTGAAGGATACCCAAGAAGAACACCCCATTCGCTGTTGTGATAAAATATCTCTGAAGCGGAATTCGGCTCTGCAGTAAACCAACTCTCAAGCCGCTCCTTTAGGGTGTGGAGGAAAAAGTCGCGTGCTTCGATATCTCCTATCTGATCTGCAATCCTTACGAGCAGTGCTGCCCGGCCAAACTCTTTGCCTGTCCAGTAAGTGTCACCGTTTCTGCGTATGAGAACTTCTGCCGGCAGAGTACTCATTTCATTCACATAGCTTTGAAGCTGTGAATGATCAAAACTATCACTCCATTCATAAGCTGAGGGCATAGAGGGAAGAATACCAGTATAGGGGATTTCTGTGCTGAAATGATTGCCCCTCATAACTTTCATCTCACCTCTGGGACTCACATAGCTGTGGTTGGTTAATGAGGCAGAACTGTTTTTCCACTGATGATAATAAAGTGCCATTATGGCTTGGTCCCCGCTTCCTTCCATTATCTCTGTTTCAACATTGAAATCAGTTATCACGATACTTCTGTCCATATCATAGTGCCAGGACACTTCTGTGTTTCTCACAAAAGCAAAAGCATGTTGAGCAAACAGATCAAGTGTAGTCTGTTTGTTGTCAGGAAGAACAGCAACAGAATAGTACTGCTTTCCCCCAAGATCAGAGGTAAGCGTCTGGTCATCGATGCTCCAGCTTGAACCTGAAGGGGCGAAAATTCCATAATGACGGGTACCAATAGTGATACCAAGCATGTTTCCACCGTTGTGCCATATTAGTGGAGCTCCGGCTGCAACAATACGCGCCGGTGTGCCATCCGTTTCAGCATACACGAAAGGTAAACCGTGTCCGTAAGTTACTCGAAAGGCACCTTCACTCCAGGCGGCTGTCTGAGTCCAGTCAGAATAATCGTGGAGCTTTGTGGATAGGCTGTTGAGGTTTTCAACACCCAAAACCAGATCAAGAGGCAACCCGTATATGGCGTGAGCCAGATGAGTATATCCCGCAACTTCCGGAATGGCAACGTAATGCTCATTGGCATAGCCAATTGCCAAACCGTCGGATCGTGTTTCGAGGCCCAGAGGATGGGGAAACATCGTATGGGAATGAGGGTGCGATGCATTCCGTTGAAACACAAGCGATGTACCCCATCCGTTTGTTGGAACTGCGCCTGTAATATTGTCGGTTATTGATGGTGATATCGGACTGCCGTCATTGTCACCATCGGTTGGTCCCTGCATGCCCGGTGGTGGGGAAGAGGTGTATGAACCTGCTCCAACCTGTACGATTTGTGAGAAGGGTACGGCATAGAACAGAAACAGTGCGATTAATACAGCGCTGGCTGTCTTTAAATTCTTCATTTAGGCTCTCCTTACTGTGTTTCAGATTTGTACGGTTCAGCTATAACGAAACACCCTCAAGCTGTAGTTATCCAGCCGGAGTTTCGAAATGTTTTCCAAACAACCCCAACACACTCAACTACTGTTAAGGGATTGAAACTACTGTAAATAGGCGCCTATATTTAAAACAACAACTAATCTGCAAAATGAGACTGGTCTATTCCTATCAGAAAAATATTGTCCAGTCCGAGTTCAATTTCACTACCTGGCTCAGCCCATGAACCAAACACAATAGCCCGAACTGAATCTTTTGCGTCCTGCCAGGTTTTGCCCTCTTCCTCAATCCGCGAGTCGGGCTCCGGCATAAGCTCTTCTACTCCAATGGTATAGAGCTGCCACCAGTCCTGAGCTTCGAGGACGACACCGAAATCACCGCGTCGTGTGCTCTGTTCATTTTTATCTACCAACGCTGTAATGAGGTTCATTCTAACCGTACCTGTTCCTCTCATCATGAAACTGATAGCTTTGAGATCTGAAAAATCCACATATTCCCGATCCTGGTTCCCCAACCTGCAACCCACACTTGCATAGGGAATCTCTGTTGAGTCAGAGAGTATGAAACGTACGGACAATGATCTGCCCTCATATGCGTTCTCTTCGCTTAGTGCATTTTCCAGATTTTCTGGTTCGATTACCGACCCTTCACCTTCGGTGTAGGCATACCAGTAAGAACTCCCTGTCAGCCAGTCTAAATTGCTCCGTATAATTCCGTCATTGAAATCATCGAGCATAATTCCGTCGGAAATTACCTTAAGCTCAACATTTTCAATATTACTGCCCGGGTGAAGAAAAAGTCCTCTTGCATAGGTGATAAGATTCTTTTCTTCTGAAGAAAACTCTGCATAAAGCTGAACTTCATCGGAAGGAACAGAAATAAATCTGAAACTGCCATCCTCAGCTATAGGGCTGTTCAGGTGTGTGTTTTTAATGCGGACAGCAGTTGGGGTAAATGAATCGCCACGCACTTTTCCCGAAACAGATGCAGATGGTGTAAGTTCAAGAATATCAAGGTCTACCATACTTTTAAGATCAACAGTAATATCCTGTTCTATAAATGAACTGTCATCAGAGATGCTTAAAACGGTATATTCACCCGTTTGGATATCAGTAAATCTAAACTTGCCATCGCTGCCGGTTTCAATGGAATCGATTGAAATTTGGTTACTTATAACATCTTTTTCCCAGCTATCACTCCTGATTAAAAACACCTGCACACCAGCTTTGTTCGCTCCAGCGGAAACCACCTTGCCCATGATACCGTTTGTTACCTCTGAACCACTGCTGGTATCAGTAAGATCAACACTTGAACAGTATATCATAAATACTGAAATAACAAATAGATAGCAGACTGACTTTAACATTCTTTCAATTTTCTTCATGTCCAAGTATTCCTGTAAGGGGAACTATCTGTATATTAACCTGATAGACTATGTCTGAGGGGCTGTTTCCTGTGTGCATCTGAAGAAGTGACTTACGGAATTCCGATGCACGCGCTTTGATTTCTTCCAAGTCCTTGTGAGATACCGAAATAGTTACCGATGAAATATCCCGGATCTCCTTAGTATGTCTGTCAAGAGACTCTCTGGCCATAGATATGGTCTCTTTCTGAAACGCATGGATAGCAGGGGAGTGCCACTTCTCACCCGTTGTAATCGTTTTGTCTGTAAGAACAAAGAAACCAAGCTTATCCCTCTTTATAAACCCCATTGAAAGAAGGAGGCTTATTGAGTCCTCTGCCTGTTTTTCGGTTATTGGCGGAGACAAAAGCTTTGCCAACTCTTTATAATCACCCTGAAACGAATAATAAGAAAGCAAAGCCCTGATCGCATTATGGTACCAGTGTGAGTAAAATTCATATTGACGATCTTCAACCCGATTCATGTCAATACCACGCAGAGCCATGATACGTTCAAATAAAAACTCACACTCTTTTCCTGTTTTCGCTTTAGCAAATCTAACCAACAGATCAAAGTATTCAGCTTCCCTGGCTTCCAGTTTCAAAAACCTGACAATTACAGGAATCGACTTGTTGGATATATTGGCTTTTCCCTGAAGTACCTTCACCAGAAAACCAGCATCCAGATTAAGCTTATTTCCCATATATCTGTATGAAAAATATGAGCTTTGATCTTTCTTATACTCATAAAAATCTTTCAGATACAGTTGGTAGTCGAGGTATTCAAATATCGGTTTCATGTCTACTAATATAGCCGTATTTGCTGAGGAATGTAAGCTTTAGTGATGTCTTATTGTACAAACTGTTGAAAACTATTTCAACACCATTAGGATTTTAGTCGTCAAAATTATGACCCAAACTCCCTTGTTCTGTACACCCTGTACTCCTCAAAACATATCACGGGTTTTGGACCGGAAACCTGATAAAAATTACGTAAGTGATTGTAGGGGAGTAGGATAGATGTTTTTGGGATATCATGACAGGAAATGATATATACTACACTCACCCATCTTTGGTATCATCAGAGATGCTGGTGTGAATGTGAAGATGTGTAACCTACGGGAGCTTACACATCTATTGGCGCCTCGAAGATTTTAAGGACTCTTTGGAATGTCCCGATATTTTTTAAATACCGTTTTTAAATCTATCTGTTCAGCTTTTTTCTGAAGATTCAGAGAACTCTTAAAAAATGTAATCCTTGAGCCTGTTAGCCAGTAGGAAGAGAGAATATGTTGTGTCGCATAATACATATTATGTAAACTAAGGTGTGTGCAGCGATATCCCCTGTTTGGTTTTTATAACAATTTTAATTGTGTTTTGATGCCAATTTGGGTTCAGCACTCTGGGAATGCTGAACCGTAAGCCTTAAAGGAGGATTTTCTCAAGAGCCAGTACCACATATCCGGTTATGACAGGAACTGCGAGGTTGTCATTAAAGGTAAGGCGGGAGTTTATTTTGATCGGGAAAAGCTCAAGGATTGTAATGGAAAAGGAAATTATCAGAGCAAAAATAAGCGGGACTCTGTTTCCCCATGAATCGAGAATTCCAGGCAAAAATGGAAAAACACCATAGATTAGCAGTAAACAGAGAGCAAAGCAGGCGATACTCCCCTCCAGTGATTTTTTCCCGATTTTTATTCTCCCCAGGCTCAATCCTGCTATAGCGGCTATTCCGTCCCCCAGAATAAATAGCGAAAGAACAATAAACGCTATATGCAGATGATTTCTGAATAATATGGCACAGAGCAAAGATGCCGCAATAACATAGGTACTGCCTGTTGTTTTGGTTTTCTCCTCACTGCGTAACATTGAACCAAAATAAGTGAAGAAAAGTTTCTGTACTGTTTTAGAGCGAAATCTCAACCACTCTATAAGTATAGAGCCTCCAAGCAGAAGGGCCAGAATACCTATGGGGATCGCTACCGGGTAATCCATTCTTGGTATGTAGTAAATACCTGCGGGCATAAGCAGTGCAAAAAAATGAAGCAGTTTACGTGTAATCTCTTCTTTTTGAAGCGGCATTTTGTTCCTTTCCTGTAAGTGAGACTATAAAATATAAGTTGGACAGGTATTAATATAAATCATTTACCAAGAAGAGTAATTAAATCCCATTACGTATCAGCCAACAATCTATTTAACAGTTCTAATTAGTTTACATAATATTTTGTTTGGGCTTGAGACCGGTTTAATCTGTCGCATATCAGTGAGTTAGATAGAAATGCCGGGCTGAACGGCTAGGCTATGCCATAAGCGGCGGGATTGCTGATTAGCAGCTTCCCGCACATGGTACTCCTGTCGCAAGGCCGGCAGGAGTACCATGTTGAACTAACCGTTCCCAGACTGCGCTTTCGTTTAGTTTTGGAATTAATTGTTTTCTGGTTTTCCCTGCAACTTAATGATAAAGGCGCACAGTCTCTCTCACAGACCATTCCCCCACCTCACGACCATTAATTATTTTAAATTTTATCAAATTTTTCTCCTCTAAATACGGTAATAAACATGAAACCTATTATCTTGGCAATGGTGATCTGCGATTACTATTACAGAGATGCTAATACCGGCAAAAGCATTCTTTCAGGCACATTTAGCTCTATAAACAGCGCCTCTTTTCCCTCAAAACATGGTAACTGCGCTGTTTACGTGGCTCTTACAGATGTGGCAACCGGTGGAAAGGCTCAGTTGGAGTTTCGCAGGGAAGGCGGTGGGTTTTCGATGCAGCTCCCATCCTGGAATGTGGAGACTCCGAAAAACCGCAGGGCTGTTGTTGAGATCGGTGGAAACATAAATGGTCTTCCTCTTCCGGAAGAGGGAGATTATGAGTTTGTGCTTAAATGGAACGATCAGGAAATTGCACAGCGACGGTTAAGTGCTGTTAAAGTAAACATAGAACCACCCCGGCCCCAATAATCCTTAGCCGGGAAAGCAAAAACCCTTACAAGGAAAAGAAAAAGATGGATGTTCCTGCAATTCTAATAAAAATCACCGGTTTAGTACTCTTTCTGTGGACGGTTCGTAATATCTACAAACACATAAAAACCAAGCGTGCAAACCGTGGGAACAATGAAAAAAACCAGTCTCAGTCTGAACAGATCTTTAACAGTCTCCTTCTCTATGTCTGGCTGGCATTCATGACCGCCTTTTCTCTGGGGATGATATTCAATAACTGAAACTGCTTTCCTCTGCTCAATTTGCCTACATAACCCCGGGCATGTTTTTTCCTATACATTAATCAGTTGTTAATGTATCCTTACTATAAATTGTGGTAACCTATGAAATTTGAATTAAACTCAAACTATAAACCGGCTGGAGATCAGCCTGAGGCGATTGAACAACTCACCAATAGTCTCAATCGCGGAGTGCGGGACCAGGTCCTTTTGGGTGTTACTGGGTCAGGTAAAACATTTACCATGGCCAATGTAATAGAGAAACTGCAGATGCCTGCATTGATCATTTCTCATAACAAAACGCTTGCTGCTCAGCTCTTTCAGGAGTTCAGGGATTTTTTTCCCAACAATGCAGTTGAATATTTTGTGAGCTTTTATGATTATTATCAGCCTGAAGCATACATCCCCTCTACAGATACATTCATCGCAAAAAGCTCACTTATTAACGAGGAGATTGACCGGTTACGCCTTAAAGCCACAAGCTCACTGCTTTCACGTAACGATGTTATTATTGTGGCAAGCGTTTCATGTATCTATGGTATCGGATCTCCTGATGCCTACCTCTCCTCAAGTATAAAAATAAACTGTGGGGATCGGCTCAGCAGAAGAAGCTTTCTCCTTAAACTGACCGATATGCAGTATCTAAGAAATGATATATCGCTGCAAAGAGGTACTTTTCGGGTAAAGGGAGATGTAATCGAGATACAGCCAGCATATGAAGAAAACGGCCTCAGAATTGAAACATTCGGTGACGAAGTCGAATCTATAAGTCTCATTTCAACTGTGAGCGGCAAAGTATTGCAGAAACTGGATCACATCACCATCTTTCCTGCAAAACACTACATGACCACCGGGGTCACCATGGACGAGGCGATTCTTGAAATAGAGAACGAACTTAACGGGCAACTTGGGGTGCTAAGATCTCAAAACAAGCAGGTTGAAGCACAGCGGCTGGAACAGCGCACCCGCTATGATATTGAGATGCTGCGTGAAGTAGGTTATGTTAACGGAATTGAAAATTACTCTCGAATTCTTGATGGAAGAGAACCGGGCAGCCGCCCATACACGTTAATAGACTTTTTCTCCAAACCCTATCTCACCATTATAGATGAATCCCATGTAACTATACCACAGATTAGGGGTATGTATAACGGTGACAGGGCCAGAAAACAAACACTGGTTGAACATGGCTTCAGACTCCCCTGTGCTCTTGATAACAGGCCTCTTAAATGGAACGAGTTCGAAAAAACGCTCGATTACTCCATCTACGTTTCCGCCACTCCCGGTGATTACGAACTGGAGAAAAGTGAGGGTGTTTTCGTCGAACAGGTGATAAGACCAACATTTCTGGTTGATCCTCCCATAAAGGTCAAACCTGCTGTTAATCAGGTTGATGACCTTATTGAGGAGCTGCGAATCACCGTTGAGAGAAAAGAACGGGCGCTTGTTACCACGCTGACTAAAAAGATGGCCGAGGATCTGACCCAATATCTGGAAAATCTGGATTTCAAAGTCAGGTACCTGCACTCCGAAATCGACACCCTCGAGAGAACTGAAATCCTTAGAAAACTACGCAAGGGTGAATTCGATATTCTCATTGGAATCAACCTGTTAAGGGAGGGACTGGACTTGCCGGAAGTGGCTCTGGTGGCTATCCTCGATGCCGATAAGGAGGGTTTTTTACGCTCTGAGCGCTCAATTGTTCAGATTACAGGCCGTGCGGCAAGAAATATCGATGGAAGAATAATTCTGTATGCTGATAAAATTACAGATTCTATTGAAAAGGCAATGAATGAGAGTAACAGGAGAAGAAAAAAACAGCTCTCATATAACAAAGAACATGGAATCACACCAAAAAGTGTAGTACGTAAGATAGATGAACAGCTTACATTTTATAAATCAGAAACAGAGGCCGTAGCAGTAGCCGCAGAACAAACCGCACCTTACGAAAGCAAACCAAAGCAGAAAAAAAGCGGCAAAAGGAAACTGGAAAAACTACAAAAAGAGATGGCCGAGGCCGCAAAAAACCTCGACTTTGAAAAAGCGGCTGAATTGCGTGATATGATTTTTAAATTAAAACAGAAGGACTGATATGGATCTGCAAATCGCCAGAGAATATCTCTTATCTGAAAAATATGATAAAATTATCACCGCTCTGAACTTTATGGCCAAAAACGGAAGCATAAATGATCTCACACATGTTATGCTGCTTATCAAATGTGAGAACCGGACAATTCAGAAATCCGCTGTCGATACAGCGACTTCGATCATAAAGGAAAATCTGATCGCACGGTTCAATCAAATAAGCCCTGAGATGAGAAATAAACTTGGTGCAATTATGGAGAGTCTCGATCCCAAAATAATTGAAGAAATCAGCAGAGACCTTTTCTCTAAAGATGAGCAGAGACGGTTAAGAGCGGTGCAGATCCTGGGACTGTTAAAAAAACATCCAAGCACACGTCTGCTTATGGCAAAACTGGTAAGGGACAAAGATGTAAAAATCAGGGCTACTGCGGTCAGTCTTCTGGCAAAAATGATTGGGCCTAACGATCAGGAAATTGTGCTGTCACTTCTCAACGATCCCGATAAAAGGGTGCGTGCAAACACTGTTGAAGCTCTGGAAAGTCTGGGAAACAAAAGAATGGTTCCTATACTGCTGAGATTAAGATTTGATCAGAATAACCGCACCAGGGCAAATGTGCTAAAAGCACTCTACAATCTTGGATATACAGATATTGAGCACGATATCCTGACGATGCTTGACATCTCCGATCCGCTGATGAAAGCTTCTGCATTATGGGTGATTTCCCAAATAAATATAAGATCGAAAAAGCTAGAAGATGAAACTGGCCAATACCTGCTTTATAAAAATTCAATGGTAGTGGACAATGCAAGGAAAGCCCTCGTCTCTTTTAAAACACCAAGAGCCAACGGGTATTTGCGATATCTGGATAAAATCACTATGATTTAAGAGTGCCCGAGGCCGGAATCGAACCGGCACGGCCGTATTAAGGCCAGGGGATTTTAAGTCCCCAGTGTCTACCTATTCCACCACCCGGGCAGCAGATACGAATTATTGGTAGTCTATCAATATGGATTGTTTCTGGGGCAAAATCAAGAAGAAAATCCCCTTTCCACAGATTTTTTAGCAAAACAACTGTGTGACAGTAATATTTTCCCAATTTGAGAGCAGAAAAAAGGGAGAATAATAATTCTCCCTCAATCCAAGGCAACTGCGCATCAAATTAATTCAATCAATCACATGCCATGTGAAATTCTTGTCTACAAGGTTTTCCAGGGCTTTATAAAGATTAGTTTCAAGTGGATAGCCGTTGTGTTTGATTTTGTGTTTAATTTCTTCAACCATCTGAATTCTAATTTCAGGTTGAGCATTAACTTCCTCACGTAACTTCTGCATACTCAATGAAGTTTCGGAGATTTCCACATTTTCTGTGCGTACAGCCGCCGATTTTCCCGGGGCCACTTTTTTACCGCTCTTAGCGGTTGTTCCAAATGACTGGGCCCCGTAAGCATGAGATATAGACCTTATGTCCATGGCTTACCTGCCTTTCTTTTCGGGAGTCTGCCTCCGTCCCTGGAAGCTTCAATCCATCCCTGGACCCCTCCCACTTTAACCTCTTCCCTGCTTAGAGAAGTAGTTTTTTTGACTCTTATTTAATATATCGGCAGTAAGTAATGAAATCTTGAGTTTTTTCAACTATTGTATACTGAGGCTCTTTTGAAGGGTGGTTGAATGATAGCCCTTCTGAAAAAACATACTCAGAAGGGCTCTATAAGCAGAAAAAGGTTAGAATTCTAAACCATAGCCAGCCATAATCATATAGGAGATGTTACGAATATCATCACCATCGGGTACATCAAATGGCTGTACGAAACCGAAGTTAGCTCTGAAATCGAGAACAATTGTTCCCGGGCCAGCTTCTATATCGAAATTTATACCTGTTGCCAATCCAACATCAACTGGTCTAACTTCATCACCTATATCTTCACTGAGACCTGTCAGGAACCCAAGGTCTGCGCCGGGAGGAATATCTTCAATATTCTCTGCACGGGAGCGGAGCCTGAAGTTAAAAACCGGACCGGCATAAACACTTGGGGTAACCGGCAGATCCAGAGGTATGAGCAACTTCGCAAGGATTGGAAGTGAGAGATAGTCGCTGTAAACTTTAAAATCGACATCATTGACTTCCCAGTATTTTCCTGATCTCAGATAGAGAAGCTCTGGCTGGATGGCGATAAAATCGGGAATGATTTCGTAGCGGGCAAAGATTCCACCTGTGAAAAAGGGGAGCATATTGGCTTCTAAATCAGTAACCGTTCCCTCAAGAGCATCCTCAAAATCCTCTACCCCATCATCCCAGAAACTGGAGAAAGAAGCTCCACCCTTAATACCAAACATCGTCTGACTGTAAGTGGCGGTTGCTGCAAAAACCAGCAACAGAACCGAAACGACCATTTTTTTGGAAAATCCTGACATAACGCCTCCTTTAGAATTTGGATTGGTTTTTACTACTCCGGGCAACTATGATTTTGCTCTCAAGGTCCGGATGTTTTCTCATGATAAGTAGGGGCAAATACTAAGCCAAATAGATGGATAGTACATTTCCAAAATGAGAGCTTTCTGGAGAAGATTTGTGTGCAAACTAAACTGGTGTTACCCATTTCTCTCACCCTTATTACCCCTTTACATTCCCAATCGGGGAAAATCTGGCAACAGGTCTGCTTATTCCCACCTGTGTGGCGGCAGAAATCACTTCCTCTATGTCTTTATAAGCACCCCCGGCCTCCTCAGAAAATCCGGAGAAAGAACCGGTTCTGATGTAAATACCACGATCCAACATCCGCTGATGAACATCTCTGCCGGAAAATGTCTTCCTGGCCAGCCTTCTGCTCATGACCCTGCCACTGCCATGAGTGGTGGAGAAAAAAGTTTCTGAGCCACTTCCCATACCTGTAAGAAGGTAAGAGCCGGTTTCCATGCTGCCGCCAATTATAACTGGCTGACCCGTCTTGAGATATTTTGAACTCAACCCCTCCATTCCAGGACCAAACGCCCGGGTAGAACCTTTCCTGTGGACAAGAACCCTCTTCCTCTCGCCATCAAACTCATGTTCCTCTATTTTCGCAATGTTGTGGGAAACATCATACACCTGATGCATCGCGGCTGCTGTTTTTTTACCGAAAATGTCGGAAAAAACCTCCCGCACCCTGTGAGCGATAATCTGTCTGTTTGCAAATGCCATATTGGCTGCGCAATTCATGGCTGAATAATATGAGCTGCCCTCCGGGGATGAAAAAGGGGCACAGGCCAAATCCCTGTCCGGAATTTTTATACCATACTTTGAACCCATAATTCTTGAAAAACTCTGCATATAGTCAGCCGCAACCTGATGCCCAAAACCTCTGCTCCCACAATGAAACATAATCGCGACCTGATACGGTCTGGTTATACCCATCTCCTCTGCAAGCTCAGTGTTCATAACCTCTTCCGGATAAACAACCTGAACCTCCAAATAGTGATTGCCAGATCCAAGTGTCCCCAGCTGCCTTATACCTCTCTCTGTGGCCCTGAGCGAAACACTTCCCGGATCGGCCCCCTCAATCCTGCCCCACTGCTCTGTTCTCTCCAAGTCCTCCTGCCACCCATATCCCCTCTCAACACACCAGTGAGCCCCTTCAACCATCACACGCTCAAACTCAGCTCTGCTCAACCCCTCTAACCCCCTTCCACCCACCCCCGATGGCACCGCTCTGTAAAGAGCATCTACCAGTTTCTCAAGGTGAGGTTTTACATCTGAAAGGGTCAGCTCCGTAACCAACAGCCGCATACCGCAGTTTATGTCAAAACCGATTCCTCCGGGGGAAATTACCCCTTTCTCAAGATCCATCGCCGCAACCCCCCCGACCGGAAACCCGTATCCTGAATGCCCGTCCGGCATACAATAAACATGTTTCACGACACCGGGAAGAGTAGCCACATTGCTGATCTGTTCAAAAACCGCCTCGTCCATTGAATTTATCAGCTTCTCTGTGGCAACAATGCGCGCCGGAACCAACATACCGGGTTTATACTCCCTTGGAAGTTCCCACAGAGATGGGGAAAGCTGTTGTAACAATTCTGGTTTACTCATCTGGTTTCATTCTCCCGAATGGGGTAAGAGGTTGTAAAACAGTTTTTTAGGCCTGTTTGCATAAAGATGGTGATTAACTCTTGAATCCCGGATCAGAGTCCTGTGTTGTAGGTCTCCGGAATATCCCCTGTTTTCCAGAATGTTCCCGGGTCGATTGGTTCCAGAGCACGGGTTTTATCAAAATGCAACAGAGCATCAAACTGTCCCGAAAGTGTGACTCGGTGGTAGTTTTCCAAACCTTCAGACTGCGGATTGTAAATAACTCCGGTGTTGCGCTGAAGGAACTGTTCTGAGAGAAGAGCGGGGGGAAGCATCGAAAGATCTAAATAGAATGAACCGATATCACTTTTATGGAAGCTGTATTCCATGCTCTTTGAAATTGCCTGTTTCAGATTCCTTCTCCCAACTGTCCCCCCCCATCCTCCTGCTGCACTGATTGTGCCTTCGAAGGTTGTAAGCCCAAGAAGAAAAATGTTGTTTTTTCCATACCTCTCCCGCATAAGTTGTCCCAGACTTAGCTCTCCCCGATCGGTTGACTCTGTCGCTCTGGCATCACCGATATGGGCATTATGTGCCCAGACAATTATTTTCCCTTCTCCAAAACGACTTAAGTGATCGCTGAGAAACTCCAGTGTATCGGCCATGTGCCGCTCCCTTATATTCCAGCTCTCCGTCTGATCCAAAAACATACTCCTGTAATACTCTTCTGCACTACGGGTCAGACGGGCATTCTGCTCTGCATAGAACTGCTCCTCCCGTGCAATAAAACCGCCGCCCTTTATATACTCCATCCCTCTTTCTCTCAATTCAACCAGCTGTAAAACAGCCTCACTGATACACTCTTCCCCTATGTAGCTCATTGCTGCGGCATATGAGTCCTCTTCTCTTCTGTAGCGAAAAAAACACTCGTACCGTTTCCGTGCAAGCTCTGCAGCCTGAGGGTCTACCCGCTCGAGGTAGGAGATGACCGCATTTATGGAAGAGTACATACCATAGAGGTCCAGCCCATAAAACCCAACCGCTTCCCGCGGATCTCTGATTCTGTTTGTATCCCTCAGAAACCCGAGGAAATTCAACATATCAGCATTCCTCCACATCCACAAAGGAAAACGCAGGAAATCCTGCATCGACTCCACCACGCTCTCATCGGAGCCCATTGAACGGATATACCTGTTTACCCTGTATGTCTCGGGCCAGTCCGACTCCACGGCAACAGCACTAAACCCCTTCTCCGCTATCAGACGGGCCGATATTTCTGCCCTGGCACGGTAAAACTCATGAGTACCATGGGTAGATTCGCCCAGCAGCACAAAGCGACTATCCCCTATTGCCTCAATCAGAGGGTCATAGTCCTGACTGCAGCCTGTCAGCATATACCCCTCCATAGAGGCCGCATCAATCAAGGCATCCTGATTCATAATGTTCTCCAAAAATTTGTTTTGTTTTCCCTCAGGTAATTACCAGTTCGTTTTTAACCTCAATGACCCCGCGGGTGTGCAGGGCTGCATATTCTGCTGCAAGGAATGCATTCCGATGAGGAACTCTGCCCTTCAAAACTACTCTGCCCCTGTTTACCACAACCGTAATGTTCTGCTCATCGATCTCGTCAGTAAGCTCCAAAACACGCTCTATCTGACCGGCAATACCACGATCCTCCAAATCGTGGGTGGGGACCACCTGAAGCCTGTTCTCAACAACCACGACCTCGGATGTACCGGAGGCAAGCCGGGAGACTCTCTGCTTTTGCCATATGGAATCAACCGTACCTCTCAGCAGCACCACCCCGTCCTCAACAGTAAATTCAACGGTTTTCTCATCAATCTCGCTGTCGCTTGCAAGAGCGAGGCTTAAAGCCTGGGCAATAAGCTCATCCTCAGACCGGGGTACTGAGATAACAAGACGGTTATCGATCCCCTTAACCCCGGGAATGCGGGATACCGCAAGCTCAGCATCTTCAAACTGAGCAAGGGAGTTAACTTCTCCCAAAAGACGAACCCTGCCGTCAGAAACCTCCGCATCAATCTGAGCATCCTCAAAGCGCATATCCCAGGAAAGCTCATCTAGAATTCTCTCTCTGAGTGGTTGCATTTTTTCATTCCTCCTCGAAAGTTCTCACCAAAAGCCGGTTCTCTACCCCCATCACTCCAACAATTCCCGAAACACACTCCTCAACCCTATCCCGCATTTGCCCGGACTGGACAGTTCCGGACATTGTGACCTTGCCAAAAATCACCTTCAGGTCAAAGGAGTGGACAGGAACCTGCGGGTCATTTCCCAACTCATCCACTATCCTCTCAGCCACCGCTATATCCAACGGATCTGCAGAGGGCACTATAACAAGAAGATTAATCACCCTTATCACCCCTTCAGTACTGCTGCTCATCTCCTCGGCTTCAACCTTCTCGTCATAAGACCTCACCACACCCCTTAGAGTTACTATTCCCTCATACACCGCCACATCCAGCCTGCTCACCATCACCGATGCACTCTTTACCAGTTTTGAAGTTAACTGTTTCCGGATCACCAGATCTGAAGGGAGATCCGCCAGGGGTTCTTCACTTACCTCCAAACCGTTCTCCAAATTCCTCACCCCCTCAACCGCCATCGCATCCTCCATCGCAGCTTTAAGCTGGCCTGATGATCCTACCCTGCCTCTGAGAATCACCAAACCCTCCCTTACCTCAACATCAACCAAAGAACCCTCAAGCCTGCTGTCCAGGAGAATATGGGACACAATCTCTTCCTTCAGTTTCCTGTCCTGTTCCATAATCAACTCACCCCATTTCCGGAGCTGTGGGTGAGAGCGGTGATCGGGGCTCCCGGCCGAAAAGCTCCCTGTACTCACCGGGCAGGTGTTCAAGGATTTTTTCAAGTGTTCCCCTGGTTATGGCATCCCTCAGAACAGAAGCCACCACACGGGCCTGATTAACCCCTGCAGAGTAGCTGAGACCTGTTCTGGACGCAACACGGTTATAGTATTCCTCAAGATTGAAACCCTCAACGTTACTTCGCTCAGAGAGATAGCCCTTAAGCTCTCCGGGGAGCTGGGCACCGAGGGCATGCACATCGGCCCCATTTAACCTCTCACCCAAAGTTGAGAGTGTTGCCTCAACGGCTAGTTTGGCCTCTTGTGCGGTTTTGAGCTTAAGTTCCCTTTTTACCCTATCTGTAAATTTCTCATAATCCATAACTGTCCCACCTTTGGGTTTTGTTTTCGGAGCGCGCTATAACACACAGGCAGTATTTCAAGAGTGCGAAAGATGTGCCATTGTGGAAGGTGGTAAGAAAAGCCCAGAGCATATGCCTATGATATCTGAACAAAAAAACCTAAAAAGCAGGTCCCAGCGAGAAATGAAACCTTCCGCTTGAGAGCGGGAAAAGCGGAACACCATAATCGAGACGTGCCAAAGCAAACGGGAGAAACAGTATAAGGCCCGGACCGGCTGAGAACTGTAGCCCTGGGGAAAACAAATCATCAAAATCTCTCCAGACCCTGCCCGCATCCATAAAAAGTGCTCCCTGAATATTTCTCAAAAAGCTAAAGCGCAGCTCAAAAACATTTGCAACTACAGAAACCTCCCCTCCCCGTACATTTCCAAGCTCATCTACTGGCATCAGATCCTCCTCCTCATATCCTCTTACAGCCCAGATCCCGCGCTGACCCAATCGAAACCGTTCCTGAGGCGGAAACAGGGATGATTCATAGTCACCCCATGCAGAGCCCAGCGCACTCTGTACCCCCCAGGAGAAGGTGAGACGCTCTGTAAGGGGGAAAAAATTTCTTAAGTCAAACCTGATCCTGTAAAAGCGGTATCCCGCAGGGATAAGCCCTGCGATTTCAAGATCGGCTCTTACAACAGAGCTCAGTTCCGGGGAGATGATATTTTGACGGGTATCTCTTGAAATGGACCAACCGAGAAGATAGGTGTTATCAAGCGGAGTCGGGGGGTAGAGAGGGGTTGGAGGGGGTTCTCTTATCCAGGCGGGAAACTCCGCCTCAAACCACCCTCTCATGGTAAAGTCCCTGAACGGAAAGACTGCTGCAGTTCTGCCGCCATAGAAATTGCCCTCTACTCCAGCCTGCTCCCTTGTTTCCCAAAATGAACGGGTATCAAGACTGAGCGGTGAATTAAAAACGCGGGGATAAAGATAACTCAGCTCAACTCCCCTCTCGACCTCAGCCCAAATCCCCCCCGTTCCCACCCTGTGTCCAAGTCCAAAAAGATTACGGTAGATCAGCTCCAGCTGAGCGTACCAACCAGTATAGGTTCCATACCCCCCACCCAGCTGGATATCAAACATATCCCGCTCACTTAATGCCAAAATTACCCCTGCATCAAGCGTGTCTCCCGGTGAGGCGGGGCTTTCAACCGGTATTATGTTGACAAACCTGAAAAGGCCGGTGTTGTAGAGACGCTCAACCGATTGGGTTATCTTTCCGGCAGTTAGAAGATCGCCCTGTGAGAAAAGCAGCTCCCTTTGGACTACCGTTTCCCTTACACTCTGCAAACCGGTAAACTGAAACTCCCCGGCCCGAACCAAGGGTCCCTCCCGGATTGAAAATATCACGCGGGCGCCCCTGTTTTGTTTTCCCTCAGGAGGTACCATGCTATAGGTGACATTTGTGAAAAGATGTGCTCTTTGAGTAAGGGAATCTGCAATCGTAAGGGCGCTTTGTTCTACAAGGGTGGAGTCCAGCGGATCTCCGGCCCGAAGGGGTAGCGCTGTGCGGTAGAAGCTGTCATTGAATACCTTGTTACCCCTGAAAATAACAGAATCTATGGTTGTAAGTTTCCCCTCATCTATAAACAATACAACTGTAACCATCATTGTGAGAGAATCGCGTACGATTGAGAAATCTTCAACATTCGCATCGAGAAATCCCCTGTGGCGATAGTAGGCTTCGATGGATGAGATGTCACGGGAGAGTCTGGGGATCGAAAAGGTAACTTTTCTGAAAATTCCCCTTGGCTGAAGAGTCATGGTTTCCAGAAGTTCTCCGGAGGAGATGTTTTGGTTTCCTGTGAAAATGACCTCATCCACCACCCACTCCTGCTGTGCCCGAAGGGGAGAAAACAGAGCCCATAAAGTTATAGCAATGATTAGCGGTTTCAACCCCTTAACTCCCGGCTGTTAAACAAAAGAGATCTCAGTTTGGTTTCCGAAGAAAACAGTTTGCAAGTTTCAGGCCGTTTCCTTCACTTTAACTGTGGCATGACAGTTGCTGCTTTATCGGTTTAATTTGTTTGAACCGCCCATGAACGGGCAGAGAAACCATCAGAAAAAGGAGGCTCAAAATTATGGTAAAAGCTAAAAAACTGGCCATCACCGCTGTTCCTGTTATCCTCGTAGGCACAGGAATCGCCGCAAAAAAGCTGATCTCCCACAAAGACGGAAAAGCACTCTCAGAACAGCTCAGGGAAGCGGCCAAGGATACCTCTTACGAACTGGATCATCTCATTTCCGATTTCAAAAAAAATATCGAAGGGAAAAGCTCCTCCCAGCTGGAAAAAAATATCGATTCACTGGCAGAGAGTACCAAACACAGAATCGACCGAATCTCCTCCCAGCTCAAAGATAAACTTCACCAGCAGAAAAACGGAAAAAGCAAACATTAATCACAAAACTTATCCCTTAAGAGAAAAACACCTAACCGCTGACTTCCCGGCTTGCTAAAAATCAAACCGGGTGTCAGCTTCTCCTTAGGGCACATTTGTTGCAGTCCGTTTCTGTTAAGAGTTTTGCAATGAACTTATTTGCAGCGTGCGCTTTAATCATTTTTCAAAACCCAAAACAGCATGGATCAAAAACGACTGACATGTCATCAAAAAAGAAAAACAACCCAAAACCGGACCACCACAACAACTCCCGAAACGCAAACTCTGCAACCGTTGAAAACGGAAAAAAAACAAGCCGTGTAACCCTTATCATCTTTTTATTTCTTGCACTCGGCGCTTTTCTGCCGCTGATCCGCTACTTTATTGTCCCTCTGATCCTGGCAATCACTTTCACCACCCTTTTCTATCCTGCTTTTAAAGTTTTTCTCCGATTAACCGGCAACAGAAGAAAACTCAGCTCTCTTCTGTGCTGTATTTGCTTTCTGGTCGGCTTGATTATCCCGGTTTACCTGATGTTTAATCTTGCGGTGGGACAGGTCACTACTCTTCTTTCTTACGCCTCAGAAGAATACATCCCCCGGTTAATGGAAAATGGCGCACAGGGGAGAGTTTCCGAATTTATCGAAAACTCTCCCCTGACCCGGGCTCTGGGGCTGGGGATCAGCGATATAGAATGGGGCACGGTTTTGGAAGATCTGCTCAGACAGACCTACGGGGTTTTAAGTTTCATAATAAACAGAACTTATTCCGGTTTGTTTGGCCTTCTGATCAACTTTCTTGTGCTCTTTTTTACCATGTTTTACTTCTTTGCAGACGGCCCCCATATACTTAATCGGATCAGGGAGCTTCTTCCGCTTAAAAGTCAGTACGAGGATATGATTATCAAGAGATTCAGTCTCATCTCCAGAGCCACAGTTTTGGGGACACTGATTATAGGCTTAGCTCAGGGAGCTGCAGGGGGGATCACTCTTCTGTTTTCCGGAGTCCAGTCATGGCTTCTCTGGGCACTCATCATGATGATCCTTTCAATTATCCCCCTTGTAGGCGCCTGGCTTGTGCTCATACCCGCTGCAGTTATTCAGATATTGCTTGGCAACGTGTGGACAGGTATAGGGATATTTATCTCCTCAACCTTTATCGTTTCAAATATCGACAACCTTATCCGGCCCCGAATCGTGGGGCGCGAGGCGAAAATCCACGATCTGATCATCTTCTTCTCCACCCTTGGGGGGTTGAGTCTGTTTGGCGTGATGGGTTTCATTGTGGGCCCTGCAACGGCTTCCGTTTTTCTAACTTTTGTTGACATATACAGAAAAGAGTTCAGATCTGAGATACAATCCATAAAAGAGTCATGAACAGAAAAGGCAACGCACCGATGCATTCAATTAAGCTGTTTTTATGGGAAATTCAGGAATTTGTTTTCCTCTCCGCACACGCTCTTGGCGGGGTTATAAAGAGGCCCTTCTATTATAAAGATCTTGTTGAGCAGATGGAGTATACCGGGATTGGCACTCTGGGGATCACCGCTATGGTCTCTCTTTTCATAGGTATGGCACTATCGTTGCAGATCGCAACCGAGTTTTCTCTTCTTGGGCTTGGGATGTATACGGGGAGAGTCGTTGGTATCGCGATTATAAGCGAGATCGGTCCGGTTGCAACCGCCCTTGTTTTCGCCGGGAGAGCAGGCTCGGGAATGGCGTCAGAACTTGGGTCAATGGTTCTTAAAAATCAGGTGGATACCATGAGGGTTTTTGGACTCGATCCTGTAAAAAAACTTCTGACCCCAAGGATTGTGAGCTCATTGATTATGTTACCGGTGTTAACATTTATCGGTGATATGATCTCACTTCTTGGCGGATACTATATCGCCGTGGTTGTGAAGAACCAAAGCGGCAATGTGTACTGGGACTCGATAATCCAGGCTCTTGATAGCAGGTACGTTATTGCGGGCTCAGTCAAACCCCTGATTTTTGGCCTGGTAATCGCATGTATTAGCTGTTATACGGGGTTCTCGACCAAGGGCGGAGCAGTAGGTTTAAAAAGCTCCACAACCAAAGCTTTTGTGCTCTCCACTATTATGATTATCGTTTTGGATTTTCTTATAACCAAAACCTTACTTATTCTTTTTGGATACTCTGTATGATACGATTTGAAAATATAAGCTTTTCCAGATCAAGACGAACTGTACTGAACAACCTTAACTTCACAATCGGTTTGGAGGAGAAAGTAGCAATTCTCGGAGGCAGCGGAGAGGGGAAAACAACCATACTTAAGCTTATTCTCCGTCTTCTGCAGCCCGATTCCGGAAAAATTCTGATAGATGGGGAAGATATCACCAATTTAAACGAAACAGATCTCAAAGATGTGCGTCATAAATTCAGTATCGTTTTTCAGGATGGTGCTCTTTTCGACTCTTTGAACGTAAAGGAAAATGTTGCTTTTTACCTTAGGGAGTACTTTAATCTGAGTGAAGAGGAGATCGACCGCAGGGTAAGACAATACTTAAGGATCGTTTCTGTTGAACATGCTATCGATCTTATGCCCGAAGAGCTTAGTGGTGGGATGATAAGAAGGGTTGCAATTGCCCGCTCACTTGCAGCACAGAATCCAAAAATGTTTCTGTTCGATGAACCCACAAGTGATCTCGATCCGGTGAGTGCTTCTACAATCCGTCAGCTCATATACTCCCTAACGCAGGATAACCGTGGATTTATTATGGTAACACATGAGATCGATGATGCTCTGAAAACCGCAGAGCGATTCCTGTTCCTCAAAGAAGGAAACATAAAATTTGATGGGACAAGGGAGCAGTTCCTGAATCCCACAGATTCTGAGTTAAAGCAGTTTCTCTCAGAATGGACTAACTGACCAAATCAGCCAAATTCTTAACCTGCTGTGAGATGCAATGATTGGGAGAAAAAATATGAGAGAGAAAAAACTGATGTGGTCTTCACTGAAGTGTGGTATAGTTATAAGTGCAGCATTTGCAATTCTTTTTTCCGCCATTTTTTTTTCAGGTAATATCTCCTCCTATCTTAATCCAAGAATCGGATACACTGCGTTTATTCCAAACGTAGGAGGCATGAGACCTGGTGCACCGGTGTGGTTTCATGGTATTGAAATTGGCTCTGTGGAGAGTATCACTCTGGTTGACAGTGGTGCAGTTGTAAATATGTCAATCCAGGAAAAATTCTCCCCGCTCATCAAAAATGATGCAACTGTAAGAGTGCTCACCATGGGATTACTGGGAGATAAGTACCTTGAGATAGGTGCAGGGACTCAGTCGGCAATTCCAGCAAAACAGGATGACATACTCCAGGGAAATTCTGCAACGGGAATGGAGGAGATAATCGAAAGTGCCGTAATTTCCCTTAACCAAATAACTGCTCTTGGCCAAAAAGCAGAAGAAATAATGAATGAATTCAGTCAAAGCGAAGGATCTCTTAAAAGATTTTTGAATGATCCTGAAATGTATGATAACTTAACACAAGCAACAGACCGGTTTCTGTCTATTGCTGAAAACATTGAGAGCTCTCAGGGAACTCTAAGCATGCTGATTAATGATCCCCAGCTCTATCACTCGCTGCATTATGTTTCTAAACAACTCACTTCTGTACTTGAACAAATTGAATCCGGTCCAGGGCTGGCATCCGGCCTCTTAAACAACGAAAACATGGCCAATGATATGGAATACACTCTTTCTGCAATGAAAAATACAATCGAAAGCCTTGGGAATACGGCTGCAAGTCTCGATTCTCTCATTCTGGATATAAAGGATAACCCAAGAGATTATTTTAAGTTCAGTATTTTCTAAAACCACCCTGCATTAAATTATGACACTATTTGTCACAATTCACCTATCCCCATTTTTTATTTTATCAAAAACTCACTTTTCCCGAAAGTTTCAATATGAATATTATTCTCATTGGATTTGCTTCGAGTGGAAAGACCACTTCTGCCACAGTTCTGTCAGAAATAACGTCAATTCCCCATATCGATTTAGACAGAGAGATAGAATCTTTGTACGGAAAGAAAAATCATCGCAAGCTCACCATAAGGGAAATATTTAAAGAGATAGGCAAAGAGGCTTTCATCCTGCTTGAAAATGAAACTCTTCAGAATCTTCAGGGTACAAAATCGAGAATTATTTCCACCGGTGGACATGCCCCACTCGATCCCCAAAACCGTATTCTTCTCAGGAATTTGGGTAAGATAGTCTATTTGAAAGTCGGACCGCAAAAACTGTTTGAACGTATGTCTGAGAAAGGGTTGCCGGCATCCATAAGGGATGGAAAAGAGGGATTAATCCGTGAGTGGCATTACCGGGACCCAATCTACACTAAACTCAGTGATTTCATTATAGACAACGAACTGTTAACTCCGGAAGAGACCGCACGGGAGATACTTTGCCTATACACCCTGTGCAGAGCAGAATAACAGAGCAGGAGAAAGAATGTACAACACATTTGGCAATTACCTTAGGGTTACAACTTTTGGCGAGTCACACAGTAAAGCCGTAGGAGCCATACTGGATGGTGTCCCTCCCCGCATATCTCTCACAGAAGATGATATACAGCCTCAATTGGCAAGAAGACGACCCGGGCAGAGTCAATTGAGCACTCCACGAAATGAGATGGACGCAGTTTCAATACTCTCGGGTGTTGAAAATGGTGTTACGCTTGGTACTCCTGTCTCTCTGCTTGTACATAACAAGGATCAGCGGCCGGGTGATTATAAAAATACTGCAGCCATCCCCCGTCCATCACATGCAGATTATGCATATCAAAAAAAATATGGCATTACAGCATCAAGTGGGGGCGGAAGGGCCAGTGCACGTGAAACGATAGGCCGGGTTGCAGCAGGAGCAATCGCAGAAAAAATACTTAATCTGGCAAATGATATTGAAATCGTGGCCTGGGTGAGTTCTATTGGTACTATAACCTCTCAGAAAGTTGATATGGGAAATATCAGCCGTGAAATGGTTGACCAATATCCAACGAGGTGTCCTGATAAGCAAACATCACAAATGATGGAAAAGGCACTTATAGAAGCCAAAGAATCATCAGATTCATTGGGCGGAACGGTGAGTTGTGTAGTGAGAAATGTCCCTGCCGGATTGGGTGAACCGGTATTTGGTAAGCTGGAAGCCCTGCTCGCTCAGGCTATGCTTTCCATACCCGCTACCAAGGGCTTTGAGATCGGATCTGGTTTTGAGGCAGCACGAATGAGCGGCTCAGAACACAACGACCCTTTCTGTCTTAAAAACAGTAGACTTGGTACAGTAACAAATTACAGCGGAGGTGTTCAGGGTGGAATTTCCAATGGTGAACCGATATATTTCCGCATCGCTTTTAAACCTCCACCGACCATTGCAAAACCACAAAAAACAGTAGATTATGAAGGAAATGAGGTAGTGTTCGAAGCTAAAGGGCGACATGATCCCTGTGTGGTATACAGAGCTGTTCCGGTTGTAGAAGCTATGACCGCCCTTGTTATTGGTGACCTCTGCCTGGGTCAAAAGTCAATTCAGTTTTGATATAGAGATATCAGCAAATTGGTGAGAGCACGTGCCACTGATACGGGTACTCTGTAACGGCGTTTTCAAGTGTTTCAGTTATTGTGTTCACAGCTTTGGGAAAATCGGTGCTTTCATCCAGCTTTTTGCAAAATATCCTGAATTTCTGTCTGTCTTTGACACAGTATGAAATATAGATCGGAATTTTCTCCTTTATCGCATACTCAACCAGGTTTAGTGGCATGGTGACTTTTTCTCCAAATAACCTCGCTTCGACGCCGTTTCCGGAAATCAGTCGATCGGCAAGGATCCCCAGACCTTTACCATGTTTAAGTGTTTTTATAATGTTGCGCAGGTCATCATGAGAGATTGTTTCCATATTGTAAAGAGAGCGCTTCTCTTTAAAGTAATTACTGAGGAATTCTGGCTTAAGTCGCTCTGCCACAACGTTTAGTTTCTGGTTGTGGTTTTGACATATAATAGTACCGAAGAGTTCAAAATTACCAAGATGAAAAGTGATACCCAGAAAATTGGAGTCAGGTGCAGGAAGTTTATCACCCTGAAAAATCTTGGTAGCATCAGAAAAAGAAGTGTAGGCGTTTGGAAGGTCTGCCCAGTACCTACCATATTCCTGGAACACTTTCCATACATCCTTTGCAGTAATTTTAGTTTTTAAAATTAATCTTAGGTTTCTTTTTACCCCATCTCTTTTCTTTTTACTTAATATAAAAACTATGGTTGAAAGTGTATCGGTTATCAAATAGCGAACTCTTTCTGGTAATACAGAAGAGAGAAACACTAACTTCAATAGAAATAGTTTGATAACCCCTACCAGATTATCTGTAAACATATTTTTTCTGTGCATTTGTTTTTTTACCACTTTTTGTTTCTATATTGGATGATAGACTCTGAGATAGCACATTGTTGTAGATACACTCAAGTTTATCTACAATATTCATCCAGCTGTACTCCACACAATCCAACTTTCCCTGTTTGGAAAGTTTTGTCCTGTCGCGCTCAGAGCCAATTAAACGAGCAAGACTTTTTGCCAGAGCTTCGGGATTTTCAGGGTCTACAAGCAAACCATTCACTTCATCTTTTATGACTTTCCTGTAGCCATCATTGTTGGCAGCTACAATCGGAACACCAGAAGCCATTGCTTCAATTAACACGATTCCAAAACTTTCCCGGTCTGTAGCCGGTGAACAGAAAATTTGAGCACTTTTATAATATGATGGCAAATCATTGAAGGAAACATCTCCCACAAAACAGACATTATCCACACAGCAAGGTGGAATTTTCTGTTTGTAAAAGTTGGTCAGAACGCCGTTTCCTACTACAATCAGGCGAAATTTTTTATCGGTGTATTTTTTGATAAATGAAAGCGATTGAAGAAGGGATGTAAGTCCTTTTCTCGGTTCTAAACGTCCCACAAACAAAATGTTACATACTCCATCATTATATTCCGGAATAGTTGAGGGGTGGTTTGAAAACCGTTCTATATCGACACCATTGGCTATAATATCATAATTCCCTGGCAAAACCGGGAGTACAAAATCTCTTGATGCTATTGATACTGCAATTTTGGCATCGAACTGGTTTCTGAACTTTTTGAAAAATAAACCTATGCGGTTTATCAGAAAACGTTCTGTTGCCCCACCACATGCGTGAAAAGTACCTGCTATTTTTGGAACTGGCAGACCTTTTTTTTGTCTTTGAATTATTCTTTGTAAAAAGGAAATGCCGAGCAGGCAGAAGAGTGGTTGATGCAGGTGCAGAAGATCGAACTGCTCCCGTGTAATAATTTTGTCAATCGCTTTTTTACTTCTTCCCAGTATAGGAATTTTCACAACAGAGCCATTTACAATAAGTGGTACGGGATTGCCAAGTTTTATAATATCGCTTTTATCTGCTACCCTCTCCCCACCATCGAAAGGAGAGATCATCTTCACAGTATGGCCCCGTTTTTTCAATTCCATATACTGATGATACACATGCTCTGTGATTCCTCCATACCATGGGTAAAAATAGGGTGACACAATTCCGATTTTCATGGAGCCCTTTCTGTTTTATCTATTTTTGGTTTGCTGTTTCGTTCAACATCGAGCTTCTCTGATAGCATCTCCAACATCATGCTTAACCCTCCGCCCATAATTACAGGAATACCCTGTAACACCTGGAACAGAATGGCGAATGAAAGAGCTTTTGATTTGGCCACGGAAAACCAGGATAAGGCAAGGATGCTGAAAAACTGAAATGTACCTATATTGCCTGGTGCGATAGGAATAAGCAGACCTATATTGATCACAAGAAGTACTATGCTTGCGTTTATGAAATCTATTCTTATATCAAGTGCCCATGCCATAAACATTGCCATGGTGATCTGTATTACCCAGGAGATAATCGAAAGAAAGAGAATACGGGAGATGTCGGCAACATTTCTTATCGCCTTTGTCCCTTCAATAATAAGCTCAAACCACCTAAGAAGAGCCACCGAAAGTGATGGGGAAATTCGCTGCAGAAGTTTTTCCGATTTTACCACAACCAATTCCCTGTATTTGCCCAGCAAAACCAGTATCGTCACACCCGATACAAAGGTTATCCCAAAAAGCATCGTCCTTCTTTCAAAAAGCATCGGCAAGGAGAAAAACATAGCCAACAAAAGCATCATGACCATCAGACTTGCAACCTCAAACACGCGCTGAATCAACACTGCAGATACCAGGGAAACTTTACTGATCTCAATTCTTCGCCCAAGAGAGTAACCCTGAGCAACATCACCGAGTTTAAATGGTAAAAAGAGGTTTGAAAAAACGCCGATAAGATAGCTGGTAAAAGCATTTAGCAATGAGACTCTCTTCATTGGGCGTACTATTGCTTTCCAAACTGCGGCTCGTATTACCAAATTTAGCGAAGTCATCAACAGCACCGCTCCAATTAGAAATTTATCAGCTTCTTCGATGCTCTGAATCACATCATCAAACTCTACTCCCAGCACAGACCAGTATAAAGCAGCTGATATGCCCAATATTCCGATTGCTATTCTTAAGATTTTTTTCATTTTTTGCTGGCCACAAACTTATCATAATCAGCTTCCACAAAGGAATCTGTGTTGTCTCCATCTGACATTATTGCTATGCCCTCAACCATAGGAGGATCATTATCGAAGAACCGTTTGTAATCTTCATATACGTTTACTTTTTCTCTCACCCATTCCCCTTTCATTCCCTCCCCGCTGCGAAGTACAATTATCTTTGTTCTACGGTTAAAGGGACTATGGGTAAGTGTTCCTTCCGGAAGTTCAGTGCTCCATACATACTTAATTATTCTGTTTAATCTGAAACGCCCTTTGAAAACGACATATACTCCTGCACCGCTGTCTGCTCTGTCACGTTTTTTCTCATATCCCCCTTCAGGCAACGAATGCACTCTCCAGCGCCAGCTCAAATAAGGGTAGTCCCTTATATCGTAATTAAACTGCTTCCCAATAGAGGTATTTCCACCGTGAGTTCTTATTTTGACAAAGTAATTTTCCTCTTCCTGCTCGACAGAGAACATCTCCACATCCCGCTGAGAGGCGTGCCAGTCACAGGGCAGACCATTGTCTTCAACACAGCTGCTGAATTTTTCGATTATCAGTGTATCTGATTCACTGTAAACTTGTGCAACAGCAGTTAAAAGCAACACAACAACCAAGGAGTAAACGATCTTCTTCATAATCCCCACCTATGCGCTAAAATCTAAATTGTATTTACCTCCCCCTTTTCTGGAAGCAACAGCTGTGCCAAAACGGTCCTTTTTCTGATCACCGATCCTCAACCTGAAGGTACCGCTTCAACGCTGAGCTTCCACCTGATTCACTCCCACTGCCATCCCTGGCTATGGCTGAAACCGTTATCCCATTGAAATCTAACCGCACAAGCCTTGTTTCCGGAAAAGGCTCAAGAGAAGCTTTCACCAAAACTTTCCCCGAGAATGGTAAATCAGGAAAGGAAAACAGGCCCGGAAGACGGGTTACAGTCTCAGTCGTTCTGCTTTCTACATAGAAGTTTTTAAAGATCGGGTCCGGTATAATTCTTAAACCGTTCTCAAACTCATAAATCACCCGTACATATAACTGAGAACCTGTTCTGATGAAAAGCGTAAACCCTCTGGGGGAGTTTATAACTTCCACACCTTCGGCTGTCCACACTTCAAAGCTAAACGGATCTATCTGTTTAGCGGAAAAACTCTCACTGTAGGTTCTATCCAGAAAATCTCCTGAAGATACTACAAATTCTCCTGTTTTGGCGTTTTGAACTTTTACCGTGACACCTACACTTGTCTCCCGGGGGTGAATGCTAAACAAAACCAGATAGTTGATCCCTTTCCTTAACAGCTGATCTGATATGGTTCTGTGCTCCCCAGAGAAATTTGCTGAAAGCCTGACAATATCAAGGTTTCTGTGCTTTGACAGGTGGTTTTGGATAAGCTGGTGAAGTTCAGATGAAAACGGGTAAGACTGCTCCAGATCTTTTACTTCAGGAAGAACTGTGATTCTTCCTGAGAGAATGTCTGAATTCTCTAAAGCTGAGATAATATAGGTGGTAAGGGCATTGATATCCCTGGAGGGATTATCCCAAAAAACAAGCTCAAGTTTTTGAGTCAGAGCCAGCAGTTCAAATTCCTCTCTGTCGAAAATCTCCTCCCGGGTAAACACCTGAAACAGAGAGTAGTGCTGCATAACTTCCTGTGTTTTGGAAAGTACGGTTGGGTAAAGCATCCGTAACTGATCGAAATCATTCCGCTCTATCGCCCTTTGACAATGATCAGAGATCAACTGAAGCTCCCGCATTGCCAAATCTACCCTTTTTCTCAAACGCTCTGCACTGCTCTGCCTGTCGATCCAGACAAAGGAGTAAACTTTTCGATTTCTTTGATCAATGTGATAGGCCCACCCCAGATCCTCAACTTCAAGACTCCCGGAACTCACAATCTCTTCTCTGAATTCCTGTATCACAACATCTGCACCCGATGCATCAGAACGCAAAAAGGCGTTGTGTTGCTGATATAAGGACAGATTTGAACGAACTGTTGACACCATTGCCCCGATAGCACGCTCCCTTGCTCTTTCCAAACCATCACCGACATTATGTTCTTCATACAGCGCAACACCAAATCCTGTGAAGAACTGTTCAGCAGGATGCTCCCTGCTCCTCCCAGCTGAACAAACCCACTGCGGCTTATTTCCCGTTACACCAGTTTGCACAACTATGAGCAGTATTAAAACGGGTCTGAAAAATTCCATAAACAAGCGCTCTCACTTTGTAACTCAATTAACAAGCAGAACCGGAAGCCCGGCCGCAACATAACCTGACATACTCAGGTAGGAAACATTTTCCCCGTTTCTGCAAAGAAGTTTCAGTTTTTCGGCAATGTACACGTTGAGCATGGGAATAGTTATCGCTCCGGTGCCGGAATAATCTGCACCGCCCTTCATTCCTTCAATAAGTGCTTGTGTAAAAAGCCCTCCCTGCCATTCCTGTCTGTTTTTTCGGTAATCATTACTGCCGAAACTGGATAAAACCACTACATTTGAATGGTCCCCAATTAATTGATTAAGATACCGGGGGCGTAGTGTTGAAGCATGAGTATCCATGAAAACTATAACTTCACCTCGTATATTTCCCAACAGCCGAGACAGGTTATTAAAAGAGAGGGCTGTACGCTCAAGGTTGTCCGGTTCACTTTCCCAGGTTAAAAACCATGCATTTTTTCTGTTATCTGTTATCACACGTCCGGACAGGTAGATGAGAACAACATCATTTGAATCTGCACTCAAGGCAAGCCAGTCGATCTCAGAGGTTAAACTGCTGCGTGTTACAGAATAGTTTGTTAAAAGCCTTGAATGAACATGAGTGTAAAGACCAAAATTTCTCTGGCTGTTAATTTCTGAGTGAAATCGTCGGGAATCCCGCTCTGCATATATAAACTCAAGGGAGCGGTTTTTGTAGCTTTCGATTCCCACAGAAAGCGAGAAAAGGCTTCCCCTGCTGTAACCGTTCCGATTTGTCCTTACATTTCTGTGAAGAGAAACAAAAGAGTCGCTTATTTTTCCGTCTCTGTGTTTAGCTACAATACGAACGGAGTTTACCCCGGGGCTGAGAGAAACAAGCAGTGTGCGGTGAAGTTCTGCCCCCGAGGTCTCTGTAGCCATAAATCTTGTGGTCTGCTGAATACCGTTTACATAAACCTGAAGATCCAAAAATGGCGCCTCTTTGGAAGAGAATGTTACCATTGCGAGACTGTCTAGGAGAGTGTCACCCTCAGATGGTGAATGAATGATAAGGTTTGGCTTTTCCGAAACTGCGCTTTCATGAGAATGACGGTGATGGAAAATCATACGTAATCCGCTACTGTCCACTCTTCCAAATTCACTTTCCATTCCGGAAAATATGAGGGTGTTATCAGATAATGTTTTTGCATCGAGCAGTAAACCTGCACCCAGCTGCCTTCTCCTAAACTCTCCGCTTTCCCATTTCCATACAAAAATATTTCCACGTATTTGATCGTCTGCTGAGGTATACACTCCCCTAACCTCTTGACCGGTATTGCTCCATCCAACCAGAACTATTCCATCCCGGGTGTCATTTTCGGAAAGAGTGAGGGTTGCTTTAACACCTAAATTCTCTGTTTGTACAATTTCTACCTGAGCCGGTTTCTCAAACCCTAAGGCGATATAAGCCCCGTCGGGAGAAAACCTTACACTGCAGGGTGTCCTGCCGGAGCCTGTGTAAAGAATAGATATAAGAGTTAAGTCCCTGTCATACAGCCGAATGACCCCATCTGAGTCTGCTGAGACCAATTTGTTTTGGGAACTGAAATCAAGACTGTATACACTCCCCCCATAACCTCTCAATCTCCCCTTTATCTCTCTGCTCATAACATCTATAAGCACTATCCCGCCACTCTTTAGCCCCGCAGCGAGCACTCTGTTTTCTCCACAAAACTTCAGATCCATCACAGAAGCGCCTAAATCTTTCCAGATGAAGACAACCCCTCCAGACTTAAACGAATAGAGTGATACATAAAAAGATTTCCCGGACAGCTCTGCTTTCCAACCACCAAACGCAAACCAGTTCCCACATTCTGAAACCGCAGAGGTAAAAATAGCGCCCGGCTTCTGACTGTCACTGCTGATGAGCTGAATAAATTCCCCATCAACAGACCATAATCTGGCAGTGTTGTCAAATGAGGTTGTAAGCAAAAAATTACCCTCACGGTCTGATGAAATACTGCTTACCGGCCCTCTGTGGAATTCTACCGTATTGGCATCTGGCGATCTGTACAGACTAAGTATTGAGAGAATCGATGCTGTGATAAGAGAGTGAAATCCCCTGAACATAGAACGCCCCGAATCACTGCAAGTTGCTGATTTGCTATGTAGATAGAAAGGGCAAGAGGCGTGCCATGGTTGGATTGTCAGGGTCATGCAACTGTGTGATACCCCTTTATTCGGTTAAAAATGCGGAGAGAAGATATAAAGTACACCTCTCTATCTAAGAGGCTTTTTATACATTGAGAAAACTACTTGTTTTTTTTAATGTTGAAAATTTACCATGATATTAGAAAACACAACAAAAAAGTGATTACCTAACATAAAACCATAAGGAGATTTGATGAAAATTCAAAATGTCATCAGTACTTTGGCTCTTACAACTTCACTGATTTTTGCTGCCAGTCCCTCCCCTCCTGCACCAGAAATGTCTGAAAATGAAGTAAAAACAGAAGAAGTTGCAGTCACAGAAGAATCTGCAGAAAGTGCTAAAACAGAAGAAGTCGCAGTCACAGAAGAATCTGCAGAAAATGTGGAAACTGAAGAAGTTGCAGTCACAGAAGAAGCTGCAGAAAGTGCTAAAACTGAAGAAGTTGCAACCATAGAAGAATCTGCTGAAAGTGCGGAAACAGAAGAAGTTGCAGTCACAGAAGAAGCTGCAGAAAGTGCGGAAACTGAAGAAGTTGCAACCACAGAAGAATCTGCAGAAAGTGCGGAAACTGAAGAAGTTGCAACCACAGAAGAATCTGCAGAAAATGTGGAAACTGAAGAAGTTGCAACCACAGAAGAATCTGCAGAAAATGTGGAAACTGAAGAAGTTGCAGTCACAGAAGAATATGCAGAAAGTGTGGAAACTGAAGAAGTTGCAATCACAGAAGAATCTGCTGAAGAGATGGAAAAATCAACTCAGAGTCAGCCTGAAATCATTCCCGCTTCACTTTCATTAAAAAATACTGAAACGAATCCGACCCCAAGTAATTCTGAAGAGAGCTTCTCTAACATAAAAGTATCCCGAATCGCCATAGCGCCGGTCATCGAAAACAGGGAACCCCAAAATGCAGGTGAAAACTTTCCCGTCGACATCCAGAACCTGTATTGTTTCACACATGTGGTTGGTGCTGAGGATTCAACTGAGGTTATTCACAGATGGTACTACATAGACGAACTTCGGTCTGTTGTAACCCTGCCTGTTAATTCAACCAGTTGGCGTACGTTCAGCTTAGTGCAGATCGAACCGGAGCAAATCGGTTCATGGCGTGTAGATGTAATCCAAGGAGAGATTGAAAACGTTATTAAAACCGTTAAATTTGAAATAGAATAATTATAATCCCAAGGGGCTTTTTTTAAAGCCTCTACCCTTTTTGTCGAGCTGTATTTTATATTGTAAGGTATATCATTAATTGGTTTCACCATAATCCATACACACACAAAAAGGAGATTTGATGAAAATACAAGTCATCATCACCACTTTGGCACTCACTTCTTCCCTGATTTTTGTCGCCAGTCCAAAAATCGCTGCCAGTGAACAGGAAACAGTACAGGAGAAATCTTCAATTGTGGAAGTGTCCCGAATCGCAATAGCACCTGTTATTGAAAACCGGGAACCTCAAAATGCCTCTGACAAATTTTCCGCCGATATTGGAAATCTGTACTGTTTTACCCATGTAGTCGGAGCAGAGACTCCAACTCACGTTGTGCACAAATGGTATTACAATGATGAACTCAGATCAGCTATAACTCTTGCCGTTAATTCGATCAGCTGGCGTACATTCAGCTTAATACCAATCAGCCCAGAACAAACTGGCTCGTGGCGTGTGGATATCGTTCATGGAGAAAGTGAAGAAATTATTAAAACTGCAGAGTTTGAAATCGAATAACATCCTTAAGAGAGGGGACCAAAACCCTCTCTCTTACTCTTCACCTGATTATCTCTCTTCTAACCTTCTGATTCTACAAGCATATAGAAATATTCCAACAACTCTTTTTCACTTCGCAGTGGAATGATATGTTTGTTGTTGATAACAAGAGTAACCGGGTGTGAGAAATTAAAGCATGAGGTTCTGCTGATAAAATTTCTTAGAAACTCACCCCTGCGCTCAAAATGTTTTTTGAAATCATTTTGTTCTATGCCTAATGAGTCAATTAAGTGTACCCAGTCAAGTGAGTCCGGTTTATCTGCAAACTTAGATAAATAATCACAGAATTTGTGGGGATAATGGTCCGAAAGGATCAGCCATCGTGCAGCTTCTTCCCAAATCTCCTGTTCATAATCAGATAATTCATTTTTTTCCGAAGGGGCAATAATGATCGGTCTTACAGTGATCTGTTCCAATGGGAAACTGGCCCCTTTAATTGTGTTCAGCACATTGTTTAAATTGGGCATAGCGGGATCGAGAAAAAGTTTCACATTTTGACCAGTTGTATTTTCTCTGCCGAGCAGGTAGTTAGTGATAATTACCCCATCATTGAGAAAGAATGATCCATCTTTCTCATAAAAATCGCCTGCCACAGAGGGAAAATTATAGGCGTTTTTTATGGCCGAATCAAAAATAAAGAACGGCAGAGCGTTTGGCTTATAGCGGTGTAACAGATCCAGCCCAGCTTGTGAACCCATTTCTATAAGCTCTGTTTCTGCCGAAGGAAAAAGGTTGATTAGCTTTCTTATAAGATTGTCTTCCGGATTAGAATAAGAAGTGTCGGCGACAACTACACGTATCGAAAAAGAAACATCCTGGCGGAACTCACAGATCCCCCCCTTTTTCTCATCAGGTACACACTTCCCCAGCAAACCCGGATTCACGCAATCCATATCAGTGAAGCATTCCGGGACAAATTGGCACAGCTGATTTATCTGTACATTGTTCCGGCATTCGTGTACCAGAAGATTTTCAGATGTTATCATTCCGCCAAAATAGTTGTTATTGATAAACAATGTGGGTGATGCATTTATCTGGAGACGCATTGAACGGAGAAAGTGTGCCCGCAAACTTCTATCCCCATGCTCTTCTTTCCATTGGTTTATCTTGTTAACATCCATGTTTAAGCTTGAAATCAGCTGTCTTGTGGTGGCAAAGGAAGCTGACCTTTGGTGAAGAAACTGAGGGAAAAGATGTGGATAAAGCTCTCTAACCCCAAGCCATAACATCTGATCTTCAATCTCCATCTCACCATTAAGCGCTCTTAACGTCAAATCCTCTTCAACTGAGCCTACAAACCATATATTCCAGTTTTCAACCCCTGTTTTCATTTGGAAATTCATAAATTCGTACAGTGCATCAATTCCAAACTGACACATACTCATGAGGTAGAGATCATAAACCGTTTGAGCATCCTGCAGTGAGATTTCATCCAGCATTGAAGCCACACCGCTATGAGCTTTCATACCTGCAGATACCGGTATCCAGCGACTATATAAAGGAATAAGCCCTTTTTCTGAATTTTCTAACTTTAACATTGAGAGAGATTTCCCCTGAAAGGAGAACTGAATCACAGAGGTATTGTTTATGCCATAAGATGGCTGGGTTGAGGATTTCCGATGGCCATTACCAATTATTAATGTGTTTGGGAAATTTTCAATCAAATCCTCAACACTCTCTTCACCCAAATGTGATAAAATTATCTGGTAATCGGATTCTTTGTGCATCTGATCCCATATGAGGGAAATGGAAGAGATGGGATCCATAATGGTGATTGATTTATCGGTCGAAAAAAGCTCTTCTGCAGTTGTTACAGCAGTTATTCCAAACGTGATTCCCCCTTTTTCAACTATTCTGTAAGGCTTTGCAAGGTAAGAGCCGTCTTCAAGAAAGGAATTTGCGCTGAGCAGCGGAACCCCTGCTTTTTGAGCTTGTGATATAAGCCATTTTCCTCCATACTGCAGGTCATCATCCCCGATTGCTACAGCATCATAGCCAATCTGACCCATTGCCCTTATGGTTTTGATTGTTCGTATGGAATCGTTTTTCCGCCCCTCTGTATACAAATCGTACATAGAGCCAGCTGAGAATCCCCCTGCATCAAGGAGCAGCATCTGCTGTTTATCAGCGAGTTCCTGCAGCAGGAATGCTCTTTGTGCTATTCCTCCCCCGGGAGAATCGTGACATTCACAGGGGTAGAGCATTGCATGGGTTTCTCCGGTGAGTATAACCATAAGCTCCTGGCCTTGTAATGGTATGACTTTTATCGCAATTAAGCCAAGAATCAGTATGATCTTACACCGGATTACCATAGGGTAATTATGAGGTGGGTAATTTTTCCTGCTCATTATTCTCTTTGTTTTCAGGTTGTTGCTCTGTATCAGGATCGTCCTCAACTATTCCATTTCTTGAGAGTATTATGGCCACTTTTTTTGTTTGGGGAAAATGGGAGAGGATAATCATTGCAATAGAGGTGATCGGAACACAAAATAACATTCCGGGTGCTCCCCATATACGCCCCCACAATGCGAGAGAGAGCAAAATTACGAGGGGGCTTAAATTCAGACGATCACCCATGAACCGCGGCTCAAGAAAACTGCCAATAAACTGCTGAACAGATGTAACACCAATTATCAAAACGAAAAATGGGGTCAGAGTCTCAAATTGCATAAGAGCCAACAGTGAAGGGAAAATCGTGGCAATTATTGAACCCACAGTAGGAATGTAATTAAGTAAAAAGATGGTAAAGGCCCAGAAACTGGCAAAATCAAGACCTACCATCAGGAAAATCAAATAGCTGAAAACTCCGGTAGTCATACTTGCCAGTGTCTTAATCCCTACATATAACCTGATATCTGCATCTATTCGCTGAATAAGTTTTTTAAACTCAGTTTGCTTTTTTGGGTTTTTGACCAAAGCGAGGAATTTGGGGGTAAAACTTCTCTGCTCCAGAAAAAGGAAAAGCACATAAATTATTACTATTCCGCCCCTTCCAAGAAAACCGGTTATCTCCCTTGCTACAACCGGAGCCAAAGAACTCAGATTGACATCTCTTATCAGTCTGCGCAGAGTCATAGGTTCATCAAGTGGAATGGTGGAAAATATCCGCTCAACTACCCCTTCCAGGTTTCGCTGATAAACCGGAGCCATATTCACAAGCTCCGCAATGTTGGAAGATATCAGATTCACAACAAAATAGACAAACCCGGCAATCGTGAATAAAGCTGCTATGAAAGCAAGCGGGTAGGGAACTTTTATTTTTTTTCCCAGAGGTAACTGTTCAAAAACCTTTGAGAGAACATTTATCAGATACCAGATGAAAACTGCGAGAAAAAGTGGTATGAGCAGACTCTTACCGGCAACTAACAAAAACATAAGCCCGGTTGCCAGCAAAAGCCAAAAAAAAGATCTGTAACTGCTTCTTCTATCAATTTTGGTGGAGAGATTTTTTAAGATCTCGGTATCCTTCTGATCGAACTGTGGCATGAGAGATTCCTGGAAGAATGTGCAGTAATCTAAAACTTGTGATTAGTTAAAAATAAGTTTGTGGCAGGGAAAAATAAAACACTGCTCCTTTTCCCGGCACTCCTTCTGCCCATATTTTTCCTCCATGCTTTCGAATAACCCTCATAACAATGGGAAGACCAATTCCTGTGCCTGGGAAATCTTTTTCTGAATGCAGCCGCTTGAATGGTTCAAACAGCTTTGAAGAGTATTTCATGTCAAATCCAGCCCCGTTGTCTTTAATGAAAAAGATTTTACCATCTGGTTTACTGACACATCCCACTTCTATGACACCTTTTTCTTTAACCGCAGTATACTTCCAGGAATTGCTCAGCAGATTATACAACCCAATCCGTAAGAGGTTCGGGTCGGCCGTTAATCTCATCCCCTCTTCTATTTTTATTTCCATATTTCTGGAAGGTTCCTCTTTAAACAGTTCTTCGGTTATTTCCTTAGCCAGCTGGGTTAAATCGATTTCACTGGTATTGAGATCTCTGGCTGAAATTTTGGAAAGATTGAGAAGATCTGAGATCAAATCCTCCATTTTGTTTAAACCCATACTTATCATATCAAGAAAACCTCTTCCCTCTGAATCAAGAGCATTGCTGCAATTTTCTGTTAAGAGGGCTGCATATCCCCTAACAGTGCTGAGGGGATTTCTCAGATCATGGGAAACTGAATAGGAAAATGCTTCCAACTCTCTGTTTGTTAACTTTACCTCTTCTGCATAATCGTAAAGTTTTATTTTGGATTTGACCAGGTTAACGATTACAATGGTAAACAGTACCAGAGTCAAAAACCCCAGAACTCTGTTTATTATAGTGACTGCTGCCAATATTCCTATCGATGGAGAGAGGAAATAACCCACTATCTGAAACAACCCACAAACACCAAGTGTGACATAAATAACCTGTATATTTTCGGTTCGGTAAGAGACCAAAAGAGGCAGCACGTAGACAACCCAGCTTGCAAAACCCAGAGGTGTGAGTACATCAAAAAGGAATACCGCAGATAAAGTCAATAGGGTGGATATGAGAAATGGGGGACGTTTATTTTTCATGGCTTTACCAGCTGCAGTTTGCTTTTATATCATACAAGATCTAAGTTGCAACTGTTATTCCAATGATCGAGAAGGAAGGGAAAAGTGAGGGGTTAATAAAACAAACCCCTCGGCGGTAAAGCCTTATGAATTAAAGAGCAGTTCTCTGTACTTTGGCAGGTGCCAGAGTTCATCAGGCATAACAGATTCAAGTGCATCCACATGCCGGCGAATGTGCTCCATATGAGGTTTAATCTCTGAGTAATAGAACTGAGCCTTTTCCTCCAGACTCATAGTCTCCCCCTTTTCAAGCAGAGGCTGCATTTCCTTGAGATTTTTTCTTACATAATAGATGTCTGCAGTAAGGTTTTCAAAAACTTCCTTTCTGTCTGCAAGGGCACCATTGATGATGTTAACAGTTGTGTCATCACTGAGATCCCGCAAAAGCTCAAGCCCACCGGCAAGTTCAGTCTGATAACTGTAAGCCGAAGGAAGCACCTGAGTGTTCACGATTTCCAACATTGTACGTGCTTCGATATCAAGCATTTTTACATACATCTCAAGCCAAATTGAATATCTGGAATTTAGCTCCACTCTTGAGAGAACTTTTTGCCTTTCGAAAAGATCAATTGATTTTGTGGTAATAAAAGCCCTGAGCGCTTCGGGTGATGAAGATCTGTTTGGCAAACCGCGTTTAGCCGCTTCATTCACCCATTCATCTGAGTAGTTATTTCCCTCAAAAAGAATCGATTTTGATTCTGAAATTATGCCGGCCAGGACCTTAAGAACACTTGAGTTGAAATCCAAACTTTTGTTTTCAGCTTCAATGCGCCGCGATATGATATTGAGTGAATCTGCCACTATAGTATTAAGAATTGCAATTGCAGTTGAAACATTCATTGAACTTCCAAGAGCCCTGAACTCAAATTTCTGTCCGGTGAATGCGAACGGCGATGTCCTGTTTCTGTCTGTGGTGTCTTTTATAAATTTTGGCAGCAGACTTACTCCAAGATCTATCAGGTCCTGTTTTTGTGCTTTTTCGATCTTACCACTTTCAATCATATTTACTATCTTTGTCAGCTGCTCACCCAGATATATGCTTATTATTGCGGGGGGTGCCTCGTTTGCCCCCAATCTGTGCTCATTTCCTGCTGAAGCTACCGAGGCCCGGAGCAGATCAGAGTGGTTGTATACCGCATGGATTACTGCAACAAGCACTGTCAGAAAGATCAGATTGTCTTCGGGAGTTTCTCCGGGATTTAAAAGATTGTTCCCCTTATCGTCCGAAAGTGACCAGTTCAGATGCTTACCGCTGCCGTTAACTCCTGCAAAAGGCTTTTCATGAAGGAGGCAGACAAGATTATGTCTCAAAGCCACCTTTTTCATGACATCCATTAATAGCTGATTGTTGTCTGCAGCAAGATTTGATTTTTCATAGATTGGAGCAAACTCATACTGATGAGGTGCGACTTCGTTATGACGGGTGGTCACGGGAATGCCAAGTTTATACGCCTCCTCTGAGACCTCATTCATGTAATTAAGCATGCGCTCCTTGATAGAGCCAAAATACTGGTCTTCAAGCTGCTGTCCCTTTGGAGACGGGGCACCGATAATAGTCCTACCGGTGAGAATAAGATCTGAGCGCATTTTGTAATATGAAGCATCGATTAAAAAGTATTCCTGCTCAGCACCACTGGTTGAAATCACATGTTTTACATCTTTGTGCCCAAACAGCTTAAGGATTTCCATTGCAGCACAGTTTATGGCATTTTCACTTCTTAGAAGAGGCAGTTTCTTATCGAGCGCTTCACCCGTGTAGGATATGAAAATACTGGGTATACAGAGAGTCTTTCCATGCTCAACCTCGGTTATAAATGCTGGAGAAGAGGGGTCCCAGGCTGTGTATCCCCGTGCTTCAAATGTGGCCCGTATTCCTCCCGATGGAAATGATGATGCGTCCGGTTCCCCCTGTATCAGATTGTTTCCGGTAAATTTTTCTATTACACTGCAATTGTCATTCATGGAGATGAAACTGTCATGTTTCTCTGCAGTTAAACCCGTCATAGGCTGAAACCAGTGAGTGTAGGTGGTTGCGCCTTTAGAGATTGCCCACTCTTTCATCGCATGGGCAATCTCATCTGCCTGCTGGGAGGTGATGACACTTCCCTCTTCCTGCCACTTTTTGAATGCCTTAAATGTTTTGTCTGAAACCATTTTGTGCATTGCCAGTTCACTGAATGTGTTGATCCCATAGTAGCTTGAGACTGGCGCTGTTTCGAGATTTTTTTTGACAGATATCGTCTCGATCGTCTGTGTAACATCACTTCGGCTGCTCATAATACCCCTTAATACTTGGAAAACAGAAGAAAATAATCTTTTTTAATTTCACTGGTTATATGCAAGGAATGGGCCAGACAATAAAAATAGCCCCTGCTGATCATATAAGCCATATTTTTTACACTCTCAAAGTTGTGGATTCAACATATTTGTACCGGAATACATATTTGTATCAACACAATCCCATAACATACTGAGTAATCAACGAAATGTTCTTCTAAACCCTTCTCTTACATCGGAAAATGTTGATCTCACTGCACCCCTTAGTACGCCCTGATCCAATTCCAGTCGGGGATTGGAGAGGTTTCCATAAAGCCTGCACTTGAAAACCCTGCCCCCTTGTTCTGTTTTGTCTAAAGAAGTGGCCACGATGGGGGGAAGTTGAGATGTAAAATGAGGCGTAAACTCACCATCTACGTTCTGATTTATCATCATGTCTGGTTTAAGCCAGCCTGAAGCTTTGAAATTGAGCATTTCGCCATAACCAGTAGTATTGAGGTTAAATTTACCATCCGATAACTCAATCTGTGATTCAATAGCTTTAAAGCTGAGATTTGACAGGTTTGTGGCTACCATAGCGCTCACAAGAGACTTTTGAAGCGGCAATTCCCGTAAATGTACCGCTTTTGCCTTAAGCATACCATGGCCGCTCAGAGAATCAAAATCAGGGTAACCTGGTTCAAGACTAAAACTCAGATCAGCCATCCCTCTCATTGAACCTTCAATGTCCCCCGTGTTCTGACTGAGGATTTCCAGATCGAGATCCCTAAGTGAGAGCTTAGCCCCCAAGAGGAGCCTTTGCTTGTAATTTACTCCCCCGCTAAAGGCCAGATTCCCTCCAAATACAACTCCCCTGCCATTGGCCATGTGAAAAGTCGAACCATCGAGTAAAAATTCTCCACCAAGGTATTCAATTAATCCCATACTGCTTTTATAAATCTTTTCGCACCTGATTATTCCCGAAACGGGCTCATTTGAAGTCCTCCGGGATTGCAAAAACAAACCGTCTACAATCATACCTTCTTCATTCTCGAGCAACAATACAAAACTTCCCCCCTCAAGAGAGAATTTACTGACAACCTTATACTCCTGCACCGTTTCCACAAATTCAGTGAAAGCTTCAAGGGGGTGATGATAGAGGTACGCGAAATAATCCTGCTGCTCGGCAGTTTCCTCTTTGGCCCTGAATAAACGGCCCAATACAGCAGAAACCAAATTTATCCTGACAGATACCGCCTCAGCACTAAACTCATAGGATTCAGCAGGTGAGATCGTTTTATTTACATACAGATCCCTGATTTCGATCCCTCTCCACAGTGATGCCTGAACAGATCCCAGGCTAACAGAGTCGGCTCCGGATACAAGAAGATTATCCTCAATGAGATTGTTAAAATAACTGTGTTTTACCGGTATGAATCCCAAGAGAATAAATAAAGCTGCAATTAAAATCAAAGCGGTGAATCCCATTTCCTTTTTTTGGCTCTTCAAGTTGGTCCCCAGTTCAAAATTGATTGGTAAAGAAGCATGTTTGACTAAAACATTGTTCAAAAACGTATAAATACATATTTTTAGCTACAGTTTAAAATATATATCGTTACAAAGGCAGCACAGTCTCAATGTCAAAGCAAGTCAGTGAAAAAAGAAATAAAAAACATATTTTACTTATCTCCTCAGATTTCTCTTTCAGAGCGAAATTCCGGGACAATATCTCTTCATCCCGTTTCAGAGTTCTGGAAGCGGGCAGTCAGTCAGAGGCGATATCCATTCTTGACCATCAACCCACAATCGACATGGCTTTTTTCGACCTGGAGAACTTACAGGCTCTGGAAATCGACCTGATAAGCTACATACGCACTGCCCATCGCTGCGAAATAATAGTTTTTGCAGCGATGGATCAGCTCGAAGAAGCAACAAAGGCGCTCAGAAACGGAGCTTCCTTTTATCTGATTAAACCTGTAAACCTGAATGATATACTGCCGATAGTAGATAAAATATCCGCACGTGCTCAAAATAACGAAGACCAAAGAGAGCTTGAACACAGGTTTCTTTCTGATCTCATGTCAGGAAGCCCCTCTATGCAAAAGCTGCTTAACTTCTCCATGAAAATTGCACCCACCACCTCAACTGTGCTAATCGGTGGGGAAAGCGGAACCGGAAAAGAGTTCTTCGCCAAAATTATCCACCGAATGTCTAATCGCTTCGATGGACGATTTGTAGCCCTCAACTGCGGGGCTGTTCCGGATACCCTTTTTGAAAGCGAATTTTTCGGACATAAAAAGGGAGCCTTTACAGGGGCAGACAGGGATAAGGCCGGACTTGTTGAAGAGGCACACACCGGAACTCTTTTTCTCGATGAAATAGGGGAACTCTCCCAGGCTGCACAAGTCAAACTGCTCCGTTTTCTCCAGGACCGCGAGTTTCGAAGAGTCGGTGACAATATGACCAGAAGCACAGATGTGAGAATAATCGCTGCTACAAATAAAGACCTGCGTAAGCTGATGGAACAGGGAGTGTTCAGGGAAGACCTTTATTTCAGACTGAATGTGTTTTATCTGCATCTTCCCCCATTAAGAGATCGAAAGGAGACCATCCCGGCTCTGGTGCATCTGTTCATGCATCGCTTTAACAAGGCTTTTAACAAGCGTTTAACCCATATCTCAAAGAGTGCTGAAGCGGTCCTCGCTAATTACAGCTATCCGGGGAATATCCGAGAGCTTGAGAATATTATGGAACATGCGGTTGTTCTTGCAGAAGGGGATGAAATAACAGAAAGAGACCTCCCTGAGTTTATGTTCCGCAACCGACTTCTGCTCTCTGCCCCTGATCAAAGCGTGAATCATCCATCTGAGGATATCATCACCCTTGCACAAATGGAAAAAAGCCACATAAGTTTTGTGCTGGGAATGACTAACTATAACTACACAGAAGCTTCCAAAAAGCTGGGAATATCCAGATCAACTCTTTGGAGAAAAGTAAAGGAATATAATCTTGAAGAAAAATGAACTTGCCGTAAGGATATATTATGAAGACACAGATTGCGGAAATGTGGTGTACTACGCAAATTATCTTAAGTATATGGAAAGGGGCAGAACGGAACTTCTGCGCCAGCACGGTATCGAGCTGGCACAATATCACTCAGATGGGTTTGTTTTCGCCGTAGTAGATGCAAAGGTTAAATACAAAAGACCCGCCCGATACAATGATTTGCTCAACGTAGTTACCAGCTTCAAATCCCACTCCGCAGCTTCTGTTACATTCCTGAGCAGTATCTACAACTCAGATACCGGTGAGCTTTTAGTTGAAGGGGAAGTCAGAATCGCATGCGTTAATGCCCAAACCGCAAGGGCCGAAAAAATACCATCTGATTTTATTGGGAATCTAACTGGACAGGTCTGAAAAGACAAGATGAAAAATCATCCTTGATCAGGACAGGTCGTGTGATTGTGCGATTACCCTTTTTTTTGTAAAATGCACCAAAACTGTTACACGGATAGAAATAGCAACATTGAACTTTACTGCGGTTTGATCGAAATATACTGCACTCGTTAAGAACTTCTATCCTAAAAGGGATCTGCCATTCATGACATAAAAAAAAGAGAGGTTAACCTCTCTTTTTTTAGTATTTGATTCGGTTCAGTATTAGCTCAGAATTTCTGCATACCGGTCCTGGAGCTCAGGCGAGGCCTGTAAAGACATGGCGATTCTCTGATACGACTCGGCTGTCAGCCCTTCTTCCTCAATTGCATTTATTGCAGTTGTGTGAAGCTGAGAATCGATTGTTTCCACCTTTTGAGAAATCTCCAGTGCAGTGTTAAGCTCCTCCTCTGTAGCATCGGTTTCTCTCTCAGGATCGTTTTCCATCATGACGATTTCAATATACCGCTCCCCTGTGAGTCCGCTCTCTTCAATTATTCCCAAGATCTGTTTTTCTGCATCTTCCTGGATAGAATAGATACGTGCTGATGCTTCAGCAAAACTTCTGAGCTCTTCATCCGAGATATCCTCAACAACCATATCCTGAGGGGATGGTGACATATTTGGAATCTGGGTTGCCGAGACAACAAGCAAGGCTACCATCATGATGCATCCAGCCAGCACAACCGGTTTCCCTAAAATTTTTCTGAAAAATCCCATTTAAAATTCTCCTTAAATAAAAACATACAAACACTGATGAAGTATAAACCTGAAATTTTATTTTGACATATTTACACAAGATTACCGGTATCAAGTCAGCAGTTACCCCAAAGCGGGTAAAAACTGTTTTGTAGAATTTCGGTTTATTACCTTCGATATTTAAAAAAAGAAAAGCTTCAGAAAATTATCCAAGTTCAAAAACTCAAGGGTGATCTTTTCTGAAGCTAAGCAGCATTGATAACTGAAGAAACTATCTTTTACGAAGTCTTATTGACTGAGGTGTGATCTCTACAAGTTCATCGTCATTAATATAAGCAATACAGTCTTCCAGAGTTTGCACCCAGGGAGGAGTAAGAAGAACATTGTCATCAGAACCTGCAGCCCGCATATTGGTGAGTTTTTTCTCTTTTCCGGGATTTACAACCAAGTCATTGGACCGGCAATGTTCCCCAACCAGTTGTCCTTTGTACACCTTTACACCTGGGCCGAGAAACATTTTACCTCTATCCTGGAGATTATTCAGAGCAAAAGCAACAGTTGAACAGTTTTCCTTTGCAATCAGTACACCATTCTGTCTTGTTCTTATTTCACCACAATGGGGTCCGTATTCAAGGAACACATAATTCATCACACCCATTCCCTTAGTATCGGTTAGAAACTCTGATCTGTAGCCAAGAAGTCCCCTGGTAGGTATTTTGAAAACAAGTCTGCTCATTCCGTTATCCTGGTGCATCTGAAGAAGAATACCCTTGCGGACGCCGATTTTCTCAATTACAGCCCCTGCAAACTCTTCCCCAACATCAATGGTCAGCTCTTCGTAGGGCTCAAGGGTAGTGCCGCTTTCTTCACGCATAATGACCTGAGGTCTGGTGACCTGAAATTCATACCCTTCTCGACGCATTTTTTCTATCAGAATCGATAAGTGTAACTCACCTCTTCCGGAAACCTTATGCCCGACAGTCTCTTCGAGTGACTCTACCTTAATGGCTGTATCAGACAAAATCTCTTTCAAAAGCCTGTCCTGAAGGTGACGGGATGTAACAAATTTCCCCTCCAACCCAGCGAAAGGAGAATCATTGGGGATAAAATTCATGGATATAGTAGGCGGATCAATTTCTGTCGGAGGCAGTGGGTTTGGGTTCAGAGCATCGGTGAAGGTTACACCGACCGTGACCTCCTCCATACCGGCAACTGCAACTATTTCCCCAACAGAAGCAACCTCTACAGCGACTTTCTGCATACCATCAAATTTGTATAATTTTGATATGCGAGCGGGGATAAGTTCACCGTTGCGCATTGAGACGGAAATCTCTTTGTTGACGTTTAAGGTACCTGCAGTTATTTTGCCGATCCCCAGTCTTCCAAGATATGGAGAGTAGTCAATTGAGCTCACCAGCATCTGGAGCGGATCCTCTTCATTCCCTTTGGGGGGTGGAATATGTCTGGTAATCTTTTCATACAGCGGTTCCATAGTCATACCGTCTTCATCGGGATCATTCCTTGCGTAACCGTCCTTTGCAGAGGCATATACGAGGGGAAAGTCAAGTACATGGTCCGGTGCGTCAAGCCTGGCCAGAAGGTCGAAAACCTGATCTACAACCCACATTGGGCGAGCTGCAGGTTTGTCTATTTTGTTTATTACCACTATGACCGGGAGATGAAGTGCAAGTGCTTTTTTCAGAACAAAGTAAGTCTGGGGCATAGGCCCCTCCTGTGCGTCAACCAAAAGTAGTGCACCATCTGCCATCTTTAAAACACGTTCAACCTGACCTCCAAAATCAGCATGGCCAGGAGTATCGATAATATTTATATGAAAATCTCTGTAGCGAAAGGAACCGTTTTTTGCCGAAATGGTGATTCCCCGTTCCCGCTCCAAATCCATCGAATCCATCATACGTTCGGCTACATTTTGATTTTCCCTGAACATTCCGCTCTGGCGGAAAAGCTCATCCACAAGAGTTGTTTTCCCATGGTCAACATGGGCGATAATTGCGATATTTCTAATTTTGTTACGATTCATTGAGATGTTTTGCTTTATTGGCTTAGAGAGAAGATTGAAAAAACAATATGAATTTCGACTTTTACCGGGCTAATATTGCCTCGTTGAAGATAAAAGTGAGAGCGTAAAATAACATAACGCTTTAGGTTAGTCCAAAGAAAATATATGTTACCGTTTATTTTTAGATATTTTAAGACAATGAGAGAAGGAATATGGGGGAAAGGAAAATGTGGTGTCCTTAAAGGGTTCTGGAAAAAAGAGGGATTCAGGGTAGTGCGGATATAAAGGCGCAATCCATGTTAATCACGGGCTGCGCTTTATTCAGATGATTAAAACAAAAGGGGTTCATACATGCCAGCATTTCCGTCTCCGGCCCGTTTTACATGGCGAGAGGAAATATGCTCAGATCGTTTTGCAGATCAATTACACCGGTTGTAAAATGTACTACGTTTTCTGCTGTTTTGTATGCATGAAAGTCGGGTACTTTGCCGGAAAGTGTAACTTTGCCCTTCTCTACTTTTACATCGATCAGATCGATATCTATATCGATATTTCTTTCCAGGGCGTTTATAATATCCTGGGCTATAATTTCATCCATTATGTCATGGGTGGGTGTAACTGCGATTCTGTTGTCCACGACAATGACTCCGGCGATATTCTTTGCTTTCTCTTGCGCCTTTTGCTTCTGCCAGTAATGCCCCACAGCACCCTCAAGCACCACGACCCCTTCTTCGAGTGAAATTATCAGATCCTCTCCTGCGAGTGCGGGGTCCCAGTTGAAAGCGTTTCTTATGTTGTCTTTGAGCTCCCGTGCAGAGCTGGGAACAGGGGAATCAAGTTGAACCGTGATTCTGTTTTCAACCGTTTCGACCCCCGGAACAGCCCAGGCATCGGATTCTGCACTTTTTCGAGCAAATGAAGTTGGCACGGTGCCGTGGAGAGTGACATGTGAATTGTTGATCTCGATATGGATATCTGAAGCATCAACCCTGGAGTCCCAGAAGAGCTGGTCGACTATTCGTTTTTTAATCTCTTCATCCGTAAACATCTGTTTCTCCGTTTTTTTTCGTTAAGTGGTGAGGTTGTTCTGTACAGCTACTACCCCGTCGGTATGTTTTGCGATCTCTTCAGCCGCTTTGAGAGCGTTAGAGTCTTCAACAGTCCCGTTAAGCACAACCTCCCCCTCAGAGACCTGAACATCGATAGAGTTTACATCGATTTTTCTGTTTCTGTCCAATGCGGCTTCGATATCACGTGCTATGAGCTCATCGACATAGTGGCGGGTAGGTACGACAGCCAGCCTGTTTTTAAACCCCTTTATCCCCTGTACGTTGAGTGCTGCTTCCTCAGCTCTGTCTTTTTGCCACAAAGCCGCAACACTCCCTTCAAGAAGAAGCTGTCCCTCCCGGACTGAAACCTGAATATCGGAATCGTCTATGTTGGGGTCAAAAGCCAGGAGGCTCTGAACCGAAGCGGTGATGTTGCTGTCCTGGGGGGTATCAAGGCCGGAGGGAAGCTCGACAGTGATTTCATTATCCACCTCAGCAACTCCTTCAACAGCCCTGGTGTCAAGTTCTGCAATCCGCTTTGCCCAGTATGAAGGGACTGTGCCGCTTAGTCGGATCTTTCCATCGGTGATCTCAACAGTAATGGATGAGGGATCGAGTCTTGCGTCCCAGAAAAGCTGTGATTGAATTCTGTCCTTTATGCTCTCACCCCTGTTTTGCATATTTTTTCCTCCTGTTATTTGTTTCTTTTGACCATAGATAATAATCTGAGGGGTTATTCAGTTTTAAACAAAAAGGTTGCAAGATTCATACCCAGGGAGCCGTGGCATATAATTCGCAGCATCATTAAGTGATGGGTTCCTGATAAGTGACTTTCAATTCTCAAAAGGAGTGGTATTATGCAGGTTTTCGATGTCATGACTCGCGATTTTGAATCACTGCCGGAAAATTCATCGGTTCTCGAAGCGGCAAAGAAAATGCGTGATCTCAATGTGGGAATAATCCCCATAGAGAGAAACGGTAATATAGAGGGGATCGTAACCGACAGGGATATAACCATAAGAGCATTAGCAGAGGAGCTTAACCCAGCAAAACTCTCCCTTGGAGAGATTATGACCAAGGAAGCATTCTTCTGCAACACGGAGGATGATGTAAACCGTGCCGCACAACTTATGGAGGAGAAGAAAGTGAGACGTCTTCTGGTTAAAGACAAAGAGGGTAAGTTCTGCGGAATAGTTTCCCTTGGAGATATAGCCACTCATGTCTCAAAGGACCTCAGTGGCGAAATACTGCAATACGTCTCTCAGCCGAGCCATCCAAACAGATAGGATGCGCTTTGTTTTTCATTTTTTCCGTTCTCCGGCTCCGGTTACAAAGGCAGAGCCGGAGAACCCCATGTTTCTCAATTTGCTTCTCAAAACGGGATAAAAATATTGGCGCGGGAGGAAACACATGGTAAAGGATAAAAGGCAGCTCGTTGAGGAAATAGAGTACAGAATATTCGGCGACACCCGAATTCAGCCAAAAAAACTGCGCGTGCAGCTAAGGGACAGTAAAGCTGTTTTAAAAGGGGTGGTGCAGTCTGCTGCGGCTAAAGAGGCCGCCGAATCAGATGTGTGGGCCGTAAAGGGTATAAAAGGAGTCGAAAATAAACTAAATGTCCAGTTCCCTCAAAATTACACCACACCGAGTGATGAAACCATAAGAGAGAATCTTCTTCAGCAATTTTCCCTCGACCCCGACCTCTATCAGGAGAATATAAGCTGCAGAGTTGAAAAGGGGAAAATCATCCTGGAGGGAACTGTGGGTGAATTTTTCAGAAAACACCGCGCTCACCTTCTTGCAAAACAGATGGGTGGGGTAAAAGAGATTAAAAACAATATCTCCGTGGTGCCCACAAGAACCATTGAAGATCGTGGGATCGCAAACACAATAACCCACCACTGCCACAAAATCCTTGAAAACAAAATCTCTTCACTCTCGGTTGAGGTGCAGAACGGACATGTTGTTCTTATCGGCACTCTCCCCGATCTGCAATCCTTCGATACTGTTGAAGATATAGCCAGGTACACCGATGGAGTGAGGGATGTTATCAATAAAACTTTGATCACTGAGTAATTCACTATTAGAGGGATTGGTTTTTTTTAAAAGAATTCAGAAAAAAAATTAAAGAAATTCAGAAACCTTCCGATATCTTGAAAAGGAGATAATTTACACGATGCCTGATATCCTGTGTGCTGAAAGGGGAAGTTCGCCACAGAGATAGGGATGTCGATAATTTCAACAAGGGAGGTTGTATGAGTTTCAATGTTGGTTCTCTCAACAGAGCAACAACAGTTATGTCCCGCAGCTTTACAACGGCAGGAAACGACATGAGCAGAGCTCTTGAGCGGATCTCCTCCGGGAGCCGGATCAATCGGGCCAGTGATGACTTTTCCGGATTTGCAAGTGTTGTAAACCTTTCCAATGAAGCCAAATCATTTCAGAACAGAGCGGTTCAGCTTCGTGAACAGGGAGCAATCGTTGAGCAGTCCCTGGATGTTGCGAATCAGGTCTTAAGTGATCTGTACAGCATGCAAACAGCGCTGGCTGATGGTGACACTCAACAAGCCGCGGCTATTGGTGTTGCGATTGAGGAAGCTTTGAAACTTCAGGCTCACGATAACACTAACCTTTTAAGCAATACTCTGGCAACCGATCTTGGGATAAGGGGAGCAACTGGTGATGCGCTTGGGGTCTCGATAAGCGCCATAACAGGTTTGGCTGCCATTGATGGTGATTCAGATGCCGCTGCCGTTACCGCTGCAATCGGAGAGGCGCAAGTTTTTGTCAAAGAACTCCAGGGGCTCCAGAGCGCTGTCCAGTCCCACACCGCTCTTGCAGAAGTTATGGCTTCAAACAGTGAGGCCGTATCCTCTGCTATCACTTCCATTGATGAAGCTGCAGAGATGGCAAAATATGTCGAAGCTGACATAAGACAACAAGCTGCGGTATCCATGTTCTCACAGGCCAATATGTCCAGAAGAAACATAAGTATGTTGTACAGGTAAAAAACACTATATTTTACTTATGAAATGACGGAGCCGATAAATCGGCTCCGTCATTTTTTTACATGTAAAAGCTGTCTCTATGCTTTTATATACCTGCGACAAACATTTAACTTACCTGCAAAACGACTGATGAAAAATTTACCCTTGTAAAAACAGGAATCTGAGTTTTTTTAAAAAAGAATTAAAGTTTTCAGGTTTTCTGCCGATAATTCCTAAAAGGAGTTACTCTACCGATATCTGGTCTGTGGTGGAAGGGGAAGTCCAGCGCAGGGATATGGATATCGAAATTTCAACAAGGGAGGTCGTATGAGTTTTGATGTTGGTTCTCTCAACAGAGCCACCAATGTCATGTCCCGCAGTTTTGTATCTGCCGGAAATGATATGGGCCGGGCACTGGAGCGGATTTCCTCTGGAAGCCGAATAAACCGTGCTTCCGATGATTTTTCCGGATATGCCAGTATCGTAAACCTCAGCAATGAGGCAAAAACATTTCAAAACAGAGCAGTTCAACTACGCGAGCAGAGTGCTGTTGTGAAGCAGGCACAGGATGTTGCAGATCAGATGTTAGGTGATCTTTACAGCATGAAAACTGCCCTGGAAAACAGCGATACCGAACTTGCAGCCGGCTACGGAGTTTCAGTCTCTGAAGCCCTGAAACTGCAATCACATAACAATGTAGACCTGATAAATGATGATCTGGTATCAGGGTTGAATGTGACCGGTGCCACCGGTAATGCTCTTGGAGTAACTATTACGAGTTTTGCCGATGAGAATGCATTGAAAAGTATAGGTGCTGATTCTGAACTTGCCCACGTAAATGCCGCCATAGGTGAACTTGAAGTATTTATCAAAGAGCTTCAAGGCTTTCAGGGCGCAATTGAATCTCACACTTCTCTTGCAGAAGTTATGTCTTCAAATAGCGAAGCAGTTTCTTCAGCAATTACAGCAATTGATGAAGCTGAAGAAATGGCAAGGTATGTTGAGGCTGATATCAGACAACAGGCTGCAGTAGCAATGTTTTCTCAGGCAAATATGTCCAGGAGAAACATAAGTCTTCTTTATAGGTGATACTTGATTGTGTACTCTTTTCCAAGGCGGGATCAGTTTTGTTCCCGCCTATTTTGGTGTGCCAAATGAAGGGGGTTTTTTAGCAAATGCTCTCAACAGGCAATATCCCTCAAATTTGCACCAGGGCACGCGAGGCTGACCCTTCAGTGTACATAATAGATGAAGAAACTGAGCTGACCTGGTATATGGGGACAAAATTCGAATTCTCATCGGGTGTTTCTTTGAATGTGTGGTGCAAGCGAAGTGGGTTTAAGTTACATGGTTGCGAATTGAAAAACAGCTTAGTTGTAATACTGTTTCAGTCAAGGTTTTTCTCCCCTACCCTAAAAATAACCGGATGCTACTTTTGACAACAGAACAAATAACAGCCTCTAAGGTTGGCAGTTTATGGAAAACTACATTGGTTCATCTTCAGAATGTTTTTCATTAATTTGGTTTGTTTTCTCCACAAGTTGCCCGTAATCTTTGACTTCCTTTAATATGTCTACAATACTGGGCAGGCGGATCAGATTAGCAATATCGGAAAGTGCACGAAGGTGATTTGCCGGATCCTGCCCTACGGGATCAAGAAGCACAATAACTATATGGGGTGAACCTGATGCGAGAGGTACATCAAGGGGTTTTTTTGACACTCCAAGGAAAGTTATTGTTTCACTCAGGTAAGGCACATAGGTGTGAAGAAGTAAAACATCCTGAAGGAGCTCTACCGGTTCTTCCCTGCCAATTTTGCAGAGAATAGATGTAAGCCTGTTATGCAGAGCCTTATCATTTCTGAATTCATTTTGTAACAATTTGAATACCATCTCATTTAAACTCGAAGTATTCATATTGAAGAGCATTCGTTGAGGGCGAAATACAGATTTTACAAAAGTTGAATCCTGTTCAATCTTTGAGGCAGTCCTCTTTTCTGTGGGTGTAAAAATAACAGAAAAGGTGTAATTTGAAAAAGTGTTTGCCAGTTTTCCGGGCATTCTGTCAAGAGTCGGCTGCCAGGCAATTTCCCCCTTTCTTGCGCTCATAAGAAACAGCCAATCCAGAGGTTGTAAGATATCCCCTACTGTTTTCTCAATTCTTTTCCAGGTCTCAAATTTTTCAAAATGAACCTGAACTGCAGGACGTGAGTTTTTCAAAAACTCACTTACAGAATTATAGGTATTTTCGGTTGTTAAAAACAGAAGAGATGTTCCCGCCTGATTAGCAAGTGTTTTGATAGTGTTTACAAATTCATTAAATCCTCTCTGACGATGGGCTAAAGGGGGGAGCACCACCACAATTCGTTTGGTCGTATTTATCGGCTCGGTTATTCTGTTGATCATTATCATTTGTGTACTTCGTTCTATAACCGGATCAATATTTCTTCCAAAAATCCTTGTTTTCGAGCTGACATGTCCATCCCAGCCCATTATAACCATAGTTACACGATGATCTTTAATACTGCGTAACAGTCCGGTTGACATACTGATATCCACGATAGTTAAGGGGATTACCGGGATGCCTGAAGCCATTGCCCTTACAACAGTGTTGGCCAGAACTTTTTCAGCATAGGCAACCTGCACTTCTGAATCAGCTCTTTCTTGAACTATGCTGACCGGGTAAACCGGCTCATTTGACCCCTTTTCTCTCAGCATAAAAACGATATCATCAAGCTCTTTCGGTTCTTTTCGGTCTTTGAGAGGCAGCATGATTCGGTGTGCAGAGGGTTGGGATTCGTATTCAGCCTGTTCCTGGTGAAGAGCAACAGTCCGCCCCGCTTTTTCGGTGAATACAGATCCTACAAGGCAGGTCACCGCAATCATAATTATTGTACCGGTGATAATCGTCTCGTCAAACAGACCAATATTATACCCAACAAGTACAGCCGCTAAGGTGGCGGCAGCCTGATTTACACTTAAACCGAAAATCAGAACACTTTCATCTCTGCGGTACTTTAGAATAAAACCAGACAGCAGGGCTGCAAGGTATTTGGTGATCAGTGCGGCAAAAATCATCCCTAAAGAGACTATCCATGCAGAAGCACCCTCAAGAAGCCGGACATTAACAAGCATTCCAACGCTGATAAGAAAGAAGGGGATGAATATTGCATCACCGGAGAAATGTATTCTTGTCATCAAAAGACTTTTTTCGGGAATAAGTGAATTAAATGTCAACCCCGCCAGGAATGCCCCGATAATCGGCTCAAGTCCTGCCACATGAGCAAGGTAAGCACTCAGAAACGTAAGCGCAATTACAAATACAAACTCGGTATTTTCATCTGTGTTAAACTTTCTGAAAAACCACCTGCCAATGATCGGTAAAAGCAACATAATGGATAATAAATAAACCACCATTAGGGAAAACAGTTGGATCCAGAAAGCTGTGCTTATTTCTCCCCTTGTTGCACTTGCAATAACTGCCAGTAACAGAAGAGCAAGCGTATCGGTGATTATTGTACCGCCGATTGTGGTAGTGACTGCAGGATGTTTTGCAAGACCTAGTTTACCAATCACCGGAAATGTAAGCAATGTGTGAGATGAAAACATACTGGCCAACAGAACTGCAGCCCCTATACTCATCTCAAAAACATAATACCCCAGGGCGGTTCCAAGAGTAAGAGGGATTAAAAATGTGAGAAAACCAAAAATCACAGTGTGGCTTTTATTGCGTCTGACTTGATTCAGGTCTATTTCCAGACCGGCCAGAAACATTATGAAAAGCAACCCTACAGTTCCAAGCAGCTCTATTGTTTGATCTCTTTCAAGAATTCCAAAGCCAAAAGGACCGACAATCATACCTGCAGCTATAAGACCAACGATTTCAGGTAAATGCAGCCTTCTGGCAAACAGTGGTGCAACTAATATCAGCAACATTACACTGGCAAAAATCAAAACAGGGTCTGTAAAGGGAAACGGCATAGGTTTTAATACCTCTGGAGGTTATATCGTTAGTTATCCACAAACTATCTGAATACAGTAAATTTTGATACATGTACAAGCTCAGAAGCAAAAAACGTTTCGGAAATCATTTTGACCAGTTTTTGTAATGAGCTATTTTTTTAAATTAAATATTTCCTAACAGCCAAACAATTCTAATATTGCAAAAATGTATCGGAAGGGCCATATATGCCACCAACAACAAACAGCTTTTTAGCTCCAGTATCAGAAAGAATATCAAATATCACTCTATTTCTGCTGGATAGTTTTCTGTCCATATTCGGACTGAGCATTGATGAGATAATTATGAATAGTTTGGGACAAAGCATACTTGCTTTTATATTTCTGCTCCCGCTCACAGCTGCATTGGTTACGTTAGTTCGCAGATTACTGAAACGTTATCTCAGTCATCACAAAAAGGAAAAAAACAGTATCTTAAACATAATCGTTTCCGCTCTTATTCGTCCGCTTGCATTTACAATCTGGATTTATGGAGGTTTTGTTGCTGCTACTCCCCTGCTGACATTTTTAAGCTCTGCGCTTCTATTCTCTGCTGTTGAAATCGTAATTTCTGGGGCTACATTTATATCCCTTGCCTGGTTTTTGAATATTTTTATTCGCTGCAGTGCAGGGAATTTGCAAACTTTAATGAACAGGAATAATTATGACTGGGGCGATTTACTTGTTCCACTGATAGTTAAAACTCTCAGAGTTATAGTACCACTTCTTGCAGCTGTTATGTTCTTTGAAATAATGCCCACAGCAGAAGCCCTTCAAACAATGGTCAGACGTTTATCGTCGATATTTATTATTGTGAGTGTGTTTTGGGCGCTGACTCAGTTAGTACTCAGTTTTGATGGTATCATTTTGAAGAAATTCAGCATCAATGAATCAGATAACCTTAAAGCGCGCAAAATTTACACCCAGGTAGCTGTGATCCAAAGGATTGGATTAGTTGTGATTGGTTTTCTCTCATTTGCTTCCATTCTACTTTTGTTTCCAAGTGTAAGACAATTTGGCCAAACCATTCTGGCTTCAGCAGGTGTTGCTGGAATAATCATGGGTTTTGCCATGCAGAAAACCTTATCCAATCTTTTTGCCGGAATACAGATCGCATTCACTCAGCCGATCAGGATGGATGATGTGGTAATAGTTGAAAATGAATGGGGATGGATCGAGGAGATAACCTTAACTTACGTTGTGGTCAAGATTTGGGACTGGCGTCGCCTTGTACTTCCAATTAGCTACTTTATTGAGCGTCCGTTTCAGAACTGGACCCGAACGAGCGCTTCAATAATGGGACGTATTCTTATGTATGCCGATTACCGCATCGATGTTCCCGATCTTAGAATTGCAATGGAAAAAGAGGTGAAAGATCATCCACTCTGGGACGGGCGTGTTTATTGTTTACAGGTAACGGAGTGCAGGGAGCGCACTGTTGAACTGAGAATACTTGTCAGTGCGGTAGATTCACCCAAAGCCTGGGATTTAAGATGTGATATACGTGAAGCGATGCTTTCATACGTGCAGAAAAATCATCCGGAATCATTACCACAAATACGCATCGGACCACAGCAGCCACCTCATGGAAGAGAAATCGAACCTTTGGGTAGAACTACTTCTCAAGATGAAGGGTCACAGCATTTGGATCTGGAGAAAACCGCAGCTGCGGAGTGAGGTTTGGTGGGGACGGAGTTGCTTTTTTTTACTTAGTAAAAGGTGTTACAGAGTGAGTTGGTAATCTCTTTAAAAGAATACGTTATATTCTGTCGCATCTTGGGGACGGAGTTGTTATACTGTTTAAACTAATATAAACCTTTATATGTTCACAACTCAAGAAATCCTATATAATAGCTTAAGTTATAGGTGAGTAAAAAACAGGGCATTTGGAGGTTACAATGTTAAACTAAGCGTTTTTTCATCAACCTGGATACCGTGCTTGCATTAACCATCAAAAATTCTGCGGTTTTAATAACTGAATAGCCATACTTTTCTATTGCGTCTTTGCAGAATTTTGCTCTGGCTTCTGAAATCACACATTGTCTGCCTTTTTTCATTATAATTTCAGGAGGGATCTGCTTTTTCATACAGATTGATTTAAGTAGGTCTGGTAGCTCTGGACGATTTATAATATCCTTAAGAACTATCTCGCTCTTTTTGGCATGGTTTATTGTTTTACGAACAAAATCAATACTCCCTTTAACACGTTTTTCATGAAAAAGTTTTTCTTCTTCTGGATTTTCCGGATGAAATGGCCGGATTTCAGTGTACCAATCATTGACTGTAATATTTTTAGCTGAACGTACCCAATCCAGATAGTGTTCTCTTGCAATAGACAGCCTGTCCCCAAACTTTTCCAACACATTATGAACAGAAACCAAACTCCGTTTCTTGGATCCCATCAGAGAGGCATGGCCTGTCCATGGATATTCAGCGAGTTCATTTATATCAGAGCATATATTTGCCCGTATCGGGTTAAGGTGAACATATCTGATCAATTCACGTATATACCAATATTCCTGCGCAACAGTAGATTTAAACCTATCACCGAAAACATAACCATTACGCCCATACTTTATATTGTAATTTCTGGCGTAAGAACCGTTGATTCGTTGCATAATATTTGAAATCGAGACTGAGTTGGGCCTGAGTATCAGGTGATAATGATTGCCCATAAGTGCGAAGCCGTAACATTCACAATCACTTTCACTTATTACTTGTTCTACTTTGGTTAGAAAACATTCTCTGTCCCAGTCATCCCTGAAGAGTAAAAGAGTCCCTATACCACGCGACATCACATGGTGTATCTCCCCGGGAAGAGAGATGCGGGCTTCTCGTGGCATAAATCCAAAATAGATTGCATTATAGGAGTATGGCAACAATAATCATATTAAATTTTGAAGGGATATAAGACAACTCCGTCCCCTAATACCTCCAATACAGTTGTGCCAAAAACAACTCCGTCCCCACCATTTCCAGTCAGAGTGGCTATCTCATCACCCTTCCTTTGAAAAGGGTAAAGCTTTGTATCGGATGTGCTATCCATGTGCTAATGTCTGAGATTTTGTTGCTACATTTTGTCTGGAGAAATGGAAGGTATTAAAGATTCTCGACCAGATCTGGATTTCTCTGACGTAATCCCCTTTGCTGTAAGTAAGAGGAGCTATAGATGACTTGTCTTGTCAGAACGGTTTCTCCGTCATTTGTATTTCATATAGGAATCCCATATACGAAATGCAGTTGAATTGTACTAAAGAAGTGCAATTATTGTTATTTCAAGACTGTTGAATCTATATTATTCGTCTGGCACACCAAATCTGTTTTAACTAAAAGGTTATTATGGACAATATTCTCACATTCAGGAAGTTGAAATGTTTTACACTGCTGGTTCTAATCTTAGCTTCACTGCTATACTCGAACAGCAACGAAGACTCTGCCGGTAAGCTCACCATACATTTTTTCGGAGCTTCTACCTGTAGAGAATGCAACAGCATAAAAGTGAATCTGCTAAGACCTTTGGAGCAGAACTACGGGTCAAAATTGCGGATAAAAGAATACGACATACTTTTAGAGGAAAATATCAGAAAACTACTTCAATATGAAAGACACTACAGAATAGCGATGGGGGATCCCATTAGTTTGTTTGTTGCCGATACTTTCCTTCTCGGCTATGATGATATCATGAAATACGGAGAAAAACTCATCCTGGAAAAGCTGGAGTCTGCCCAATACAACATCTCAGAATCAGCTATCGAAGCATCCGACAAGGATGTTATTGAAGAAGCCTATCTTGGTATGTCTTTTTGGCTTGTTACTGTTGCTGGTTTAGCTGATGGAATCAATCCCTGTGCTATTGCAACTATGATTTTTCTTATCTCGTTTCTGGCAATGCAAAAGATCAATTTTAAGCAGACCTTAATTGTTGGGCAAACCTACATATTAGCGGTGTTTTTAACCTATTTTGCAATCGGTTTCGGGGCTTTTCATGCACTTAGAACATTTGAGAGGTTCCATTTAGTATCGGAAGGCATCAGGTGGGCAGCTATTGCACTTTGTGGTTTTGTGGCTGTTTTCTCAATAAGGGATGCTTTCGTGTTTAAAAAAACAAAAAACCTTAAAGATATCAAACTTCAGCTCCCAGATTCTGTTAAAATGAAAATCCATGAGGTAATAAAAACTAAGCTTACCGGGAAAAACCTGATACTCAGTGCCGCCATAACCGGATTTATAGTTACTTTGTTTGAGACTATGTGTACAGCTCAAACCTATCTGCCGATCCTCAGGGCTCTGCCAAAACATGAAGCGTACAGGGTTCAGGGGTATTTGTATCTGTTGTATTACAATTTTCTGTTTATTGTTCCTCTGCAGATTGTTATGATTGCTGCCTATAAGGGAATGACCTGGAACTCCCTTGCCAAAAGGACACAGAACAATATGGTTGCCGTTAAGCTAATAATTGCATCGGTGATGATAGCACTTGCTTCTTATCTCTATTTTAATTGATATTTGGTTGGACAGAATTGTATTTATTATACAAATATGGGTTTAAATTCCCTGTAAATAGCGTGATAAAAAGGCTTTAGTTGGTAATTGAATATTAAATTTTTATTTTAAAACCATTTCTCCACCCTCCCGGAGGTTGATAAACAATGATTCTCAAAAAAATCGTTTTTCTAACTGCGGCTATTTTTCTTGTATATACAAGCTCGGTTGCTGGTAATCGTCTTACCCAGGAAGAAGCACTGGTTAATGTCACAAATTGCCAAACATACGTGCAACATGCTTCTGTCAAACATGAACATCACGGTGAGCTTCTGGGACTTCTCAATGGTTCAACATGGAATGTTGTTTCTGATGAGTTTGAAGATTTTATAACTGAAGCACGTAGCAGTCAGGATTATCAGAAAGAGAGAATCGTTCTGATTGGTTCAAGAGGTCACTCTCTTGAGCACCAGGTGAAAAATCTCAAAGATTCAGACTGTAACCCCTGTCTGGCCAATAACATTCGTCATTTTTGCAGAAATGCAGAGGCCTTGATTGCAGAAGTTAACAGTAGCCTTGAAAATCTATATCAGAATGTACGTGAAAACGCCGGAATGTTTAGCTCGATCTTTGTCCAGCATGCAGAAGAAAAACTTACGTATGCAATTGAAACCTCTTCCGCTGATAAATTGGAAGATGCTCAGGAAAAACTCAAGAGTGCAAAAGCAAAGATCAGAAACCGAAATCACAGTCATGCACTCGAGATTGTATTTGAAATTTTCACGATCCTTAAACCAGAACTGATTCTTGATTAATACAAAAATACTCCCCGGGGATCAGGGCTTTTGCATCTCCCCCGGGAGAAATTCTCGTACAGAAATATCAGAATTCCTGGTACCAGCTCCTTTCCAAGCCATAAAACAATCATCACAAAACCTTAAATATTAAAATCTTCCGCATCAGGCCCACACATCTCAGATGAGCAATTTAATTGGAAATCTTTTGATATTACCCTTTAAATAACCTATATTCATTTCGTCAGTTGGCGAAACATAGAATTGAAATGCTGTACTTAAAAGAGATAGCATGAGTGTTCCTATACATCTGAGTTTGCAAAAAAAAGGTGCAACTGTGCTTTGAATACGATATCTTCAGAGCTTTCATCTATATCATCTATACCGGTAAGCAAAACTAAGCTATTCCCATATGGCTTTTCGGGTAGACAGATTACGTTCAATGCTCTCTGGCTGTACAGCAAAAATGACTCTGTTGAATATCAAATGACCTGGATTTTAAACGCAAGCCTGAGCCCGCTTAGAGTTACAGATTCTGTGATCACTGACAAAAAAATGAGGAGTTAGCTTACATACAGGAGGTTAAGAACTGTCACTCCCCAAGATTTGCTGTAATTCCATGGCCCAAAGAAGCCCAAAATATAAAAATTGGTTGACTGCTGTACTTGAAGAAAAAAGGAACCACCAACAATGACCCAATATATTGACTTGGAAACATTTACAGATCTTGCCAAGGCACTTTCTGATCCTCAGCGAATCAGAGCCCTTCTTGCTCTGAGAAAAGGTGAATTGTGCGCCTGTCAGATCATTGAACTATTAAAACTTGCACCATCTACCGTATCAAAACATATGTCAATTTTAAAAGGGGTACGAATAGTTCAATCCAGAAAAGAAGGACGCTGGATTTACTACCGTATAGCTGATCAGAAAAGATGCAATGCCAAAATTTGGGATTTCATCCAGTTAACACAGTGTTCTCTTCAACAGGATGAAATGATACAGAAAGATTCTGAGCAGTTAGATAAGATTCTGAGTATTGATCTTGATACCCTTTGTAAAAGGCAAAAATTCGATAGTGTATAGGTCTAAACATTTTCCACTCAACACTTAATAAAGGATCAAAATTTATGAACAAACTGAAAATCCTCTTTCTTTGCACTGGTAATTCCTGTCGTTCGCAGATGGCTGAAGGCTGGGCACATCATCTAAAAAGCGATTTGATTGAACCATACTCTGCCGGTATTGAAATTCATGGTATGAATCAGAATGCTATCAAAGTGATGGCTGAAGCTGGGGTCAACATAACCGGACAACGCTCCAAGCATGTTGATGAAGTTATGAATGTACCTTTTGATTATGTAGTAACTGTCTGTGATAATGCAAATGAAACATGTCCTGTATTTCCCGGGCAAGTGAAAAAATTCCATATCAGCTTTGACGATCCTCCAAAGCTTGCAAAAAATGCTAAAAACCAGGAGGAGACGCTCTCCCATTATAGAAGGGTTCGTGATGACATAAGAGAGTTTATAAGTAAACTTCCCGAAAATATCTTATAATGGGGATAAATGTATTGATCTTGTAATTATGGGAAGTCAGGGAAGTAATTTCTTTTGAAAAACTTTTCTTGGAAGTGTGAGTCATAAAGTTGCCCGGGTCTCAGATGCACCAATACTACCTATTCCTGCAAAGAAATTGTAACTAAAAAACCAACCATGTTTGTTAAGTAAAACACTCAAAAAAACACGTTTTTTATGAGTTAAAACAGGACATATTATGAAGAAGAATAAATTTTCAGGTATCAGTTTTTTTGAAAAATATCTTACCCTATGGGTAATCTTTTGTATGATTCTGGGTGTTTTAATAGGAAAATTTGCTCCTGGCATTCCTGAATTTCTTGCACAATTTGAGTACGCAAGAGTTTCTGTTCCCATTGCTGTTTTGATATGGCTTATGATTTATCCGATGATGATGAAGGTGGATTTTGCAAGTGTGAGGAATGTAGGCAAAAATCCAAAAGGACTATACCTAACATGGATTGTTAACTGGCTTATCAAACCATTCACAATGTACGCTATTTCCTGGTTTTTCTTTTTTGTGGTTTTCAGGAGGCTTATACCTCTTGATATTGCCAGTGACTATCTTGCCGGGGCTATTCTGCTTGGTGCAGCTCCCTGTACTGCAATGGTTTTTGTCTGGAGCCATTTAACTAAGGGCAATCCGGCATATACTGTCGTTCAGGTAGCTACAAATAATCTTATCCTGCTTATTGCCTTTACACCTATTGTGGGCATTCTGCTTGGAATCGGCGGAATCACAATCCCGTGGAGCACACTGATCTTATCAGTTGGGTTGTTTGTTGTTATTCCACTCTCTGCGGGAATTGTTACAAGAACAAAAGTTATTCAAAGTAAGGGTGAGCAGTATTTCAGAAATTCATTTCTCCCCAAATTCAACAATGTTACTATCTCTGGGTTGCTCCTGACACTAATTCTGATTTTCTCATTTCAGGGTGACATTATTGTAAACAATCCACTGCATATTGTTCTTATTGCAATACCTTTGACTATTCAGACATTTTTCATATTCTTTTTGACATATATTATTGCCCGCAAACTAAAACTCTATCACAATGTTGCAGCACCTGCAGGTATGATTGGTGCATCAAATTTCTTTGAACTCGCAGTAGCTGTATCCATCTCACTTTTCGGAGCAGCTTCTCCTGCTGCATTGGCCACAATTGTCGGGGTTTTGGTTGAGGTCCCAGTCATGTTATTCCTTGTAAAAATTGCCAACAGAACAAAAAGATGGTTTCCGGTAAAGGACAATGTTAAAGCTGCAGAAGTTGTATCTGACTGATGAACTGCATTAATTAAAAACCAATTCTTTTAATTGATTTTTACATTCAACGCATTTTAATTTTAAAAAATAATTTCCTGTATGATGTTTTTCAGATTATAACTGCTTTTACATGTTGTATTTTTACATTTTCCGTTGATACATAATGCTTTAAAATCCCTGTAACTTTTCACCTGTTTTAAAAGCTTTAAACAAACGAATTATATAACCGTGCCTCTTAATCTCACCTTAGTAATAATCCTTCTCGGAGGGTTTCTTTCTGGAAAATTATTTTCAAAGGTTAATCTGCCTGCAGTACTGGGTATGGTTATTTGGGGCATTTGTATTGGCGTTTTGTTTGCAGATATAATTCCACCCGTTCTTTTCGAAATTGAACCCTTTCTTAAATCCTTCGCTTTAATCGTTATACTTCTGCGGGCCGGGCTGGGAATAAACAGACACACTCTGAAGCAGGCTGGTATAACCGCGGTACTAATGGCATTTCTTCCCTGCATAATTGAAGGTACTGCTCTGACCATTGCAGTTTATCTGCTGTTTGATTTTGATTTGGCAGTTGCGGGACTTACAGGATTTATGCTTGCTGCTGTATCTCCGGCTGTTATAGTTCCGTCAATGCTGAATTTGAAAAACCAGGGATATGGGAGAAAAAACGAGGTACCAACCATTATTCTGGCCGGGGCAAGTGTTGATGATGTTTTTGCGATAACAGTTTTCACCGTGTTCTTGCAGTTTATCCTTACTGAAACTTTTGAGATCACAGACATACTGTTTTCCATACCGCTCGCACTTGTGACAGGAATAATTCCCGGGCTTGTTATTGGATTTCTTCTGGTCTGGATGTTCAAAAGAAAAGTTGTCAATGTCAATTCAACTGAAAAAACATTACTGCTTCTGATGATATCGGTAACTCTTGTTCAGGTTGGAGATTTGATTCATAGTGCATCACTTCTCGGAGTAATGACTGTGGGATTTATTCTGCTTGAAAAGCAGGAAAAAATCGCCCATGAGCTCTCAGGTAAACTTTCAAGTTTATGGATAGTAGCAGAGATCACCCTGTTCGTGCTTATAGGAATAACAGTAGATCCAGTGGTGGCCTGGGGTGCGGGATTACGTGGTCTTTTAGTGATAGTTGTCGGTATGCTTTTCAGGTCTTCAGGAGTTTTGATTTCTACCATATGGTCCGATTTGTCATTTAAAGAGCGGCTTTTCTGTGTAATTGCTTATTCACCCAAAGCTACAGTTCAGGCAGCGTTGGGTGGAGTGGCACTATCGATGGGTATAGAGGAGGGAGAGACAATTCTTGCCATAGCCGTTCTGGCCATAATTTTTACTGCACCGCTTGGACTGATAGGGATTAAGTTCTTTGGAAAAAAACTTCTGGATACAGATTTTTCAGATTAGAGATGCACACTGGTCCCGATTCAAACATCTCTACCAGGTCTTTTCTTCTGAACAGTTTGTAACAGCATACTGACTCATATGGATTCAGGTTTTTCCAAATATACTTTTTCGGCGGTAAGACCTTCGGGTCTTTTCTTTGCAGTAAACCACACAACCTGACCTTCGTCAAGTATCTTGTAACCCTGTCTCTGCAGTGCCTTGTGGTTTACAAGAACAGAGGCGCTATCCGATTCACAGTGTATAACACCTCTGCCCGAAATATCATTGAACCAAAGCACCCTACCCTGAAACAACATGCTGTTCCATATTGTTTTTAAAGAGTTGGTCAATATTTTCTTTGTAAGGAGGATTTACGATCCCTCTTTCGGTTATAATTGCAGTTATAAGCCGCGATGGTGTCACATCAAATGCAGGATTAAAAATGTTCACTCCCTCAGAAACAGTGTTCTTTCCAAAGAAGTTTGAAATCTCTTCACGCCCTCTCTCTTCGATTGGAATTTCTTCACCGGTCTTTAGGGTAAGATCGAAAGTAGATGAGGGTGCTGCCACAAAGAAAGGAACATTATGAGCTGCTGCAACCAAAGCCAGTCCATATGTGCCTATCTTGTTAGCGGTATCACCGTTTGAAGCGATGCGGTCAGCACCAACTATTACAGCATCCACTTTCTTCTGAGCCATAACCATTGCAGCCATATTGTCACATATCACTGTTACTTCTATTCCTGCTCTGCTCAGTTCGAATGCAGTGATTCGTGCACCCTGCAGAAGAGGACGGGTTTCATCAGCGAAAACTTTGAAAAAAGTACCCTGCTCCCTTGCAACATAGATTGGTGACAATGCAGTCCCATACTCACTTGTTGCAAGCCCTCCGGCATTGCAGTGAGTAAGAATGTTTGTTTTTCCCTCAAGCAACTTCAAACCATTCTCCCCTATCGAGCGGCAAATCCGACGGTCCTCTTCAAGAATGTTTATAGCCTCATTCAGTAGTGCACTTTTTAATTGTGCAACGGAGCGTTGTGAGTCCTGTTTTAAAGCAAAGGACTTCATTCTGTCAAGAGCCCAGAAAAGATTAACTGCTGTAGGCCTCGAACCTGCAAGATAATCGGCATTTTTTTCGAGTAAAGAGAAAAAATCATTTCTGTTACCCTGATCAGGAAATTCATTCAGCGCTAAACAAAGGCCAAATGCAGCAGCAATTCCTATAGCCGGAGCGCCTCTGACCCGAAGAACCTTAATTGCTTCATACATCTGTTCAATTGTTTCGATTCTCAAGTATTTTAATTCTTCCGGCAGTTTGGTCTGATCAATTATCACCACCGCGTTATCTTTCCACTCTATTGTCTTCAAACGCTCCAAGCTAATCTCCTTTTCAAACTTAAAAGAACAACAACAACTTGAAAATAACTTATTACACAACAAAATACCCCTCCGAAATTCAAGAGGGGTATTAACTCAGAAACTAAGCCTCTAATCAAAAATCAGGATTCGCTTTCCTGTTCAGCTTTCGAGCTTTCAATCACCTTTTTTGCAATATCTGAAGGCACTGGCTCATAGTGGGAAAAAGTTTTGGAATATACACCTCGACCCTGGGTAAGAGATCTCAGAGTGCTCGAATAGTTTTGAACTTCTGATTCAGGAACTTTTGCATTTATTATTTCAAGCTTACCACTGGTTTCCATACCTCCGATTTTTCCTCTTCTTGAAGAAAGATCTCCCATAATGTCGCCAGTATACTCCTCGGGTATGATTACCTTAAGATTTACAACCGGTTCCAGAAGAATGGGTGAAGCCATCTCGAATGCCTTTTTAAATACTTCACGACCTGCTATCTGGAAGGCCACATCCTTTGAATCAACCGGATGAGTCTTACCATCCACAAGCGACACCTTTACATCCACTATAGGATAACCCGCAATAATTCCCTCGTCAAGCTTAGCCTTAATACCTTTGTCAACACTGGGTCTTAACGGCGCATCTATCACACCTCCCACGATCTTATCAACAAACTCATACCCCTGCCCCCTTGGCACAGGTTCAAGATCTATGAAAACCCTGGCGTACTGTCCCGCACCTCCGGACTGTTTCTTATGGGTGTATTCAACATACTTTACTGGCTTGGTAATCGTTTCTCTGTAGGAAATTTTAGGTGTTTTCTTATCAACTTCAACTTTAAAGCGATTTTTCAAACCTTCTATTATTATATCTATATGTATGTCTCCCATTGCAGAGAGAATAGACTGATGGATATCAGGATGATATTTATAGGTAAAACTTGGATCTTCCTCATGAAGCTTAACTATACCCACACCGATCTTGTCTTCATCGCCTTTTTTCTTTGCTGTTATTGCGACACTGACAAGTGGTTCAGGATTTTCAACAGGAGGTATTTTGATTTTTGTACTCTTATCGGCAAGTGTATCATTGGTATGAGTATCTTTGAGCTTGAGAAGACCACCTATGTCACCGGCCGAAATTTCTGAAGTTTCTGTGCGTTCTTTACCTCTGAGATAGTAGATTCCACCGATTTTTTCAACTGAACCCTTTGTGGTGTTGGCAAGTTCCTGTCCGGTAGTAATTTTCCCGGAAAAGACCCTGGCAATGTTTACTTCTCCCAGATGCTCCTCTGAAATAGTTTTGAATACAAATGCCAGAGGGGGTTGAGAATCTGAACACTGCACAGTTTTACTCTCTTCACCTTCAATTACTTCCGTTTCTTTTCTTGACTGAGCACCGGGTGAAAGATTAACAATCTTTGTCATCACCTGATCAACCCCAATATTCAATAAGGCACTTCCGGCCAATACCGGATGAATAGTACCTTCCATCACACCACGCGCCAGACCTTTGCGCAGATCCTCATCACTCAGTTCACCCTCTTCAAAATATTTATTCATCAATTCTTCTTCTGTCTCGGCAACAGATTCCATCAACGCAAGTCTAAACTCCTCAACCTGCTGTTCAATTTCACCGGGCAGATCTATTTTTCTACCCTTCCCATCTCCTTCTCTATCATATTCAAAAGCTTCCTTAGTAACAAGATCAACTACACCTCTAAACGAATTTCCATGGCCGATTGGAATTAAAACAGGGGCAACAGAACCACCAAAAGATTCTTTCAGAGAAGAGAGGATATTTTCAAAGTTAGCGTTTTCCTTATCCATACTGTTTACAAAAAACATTCTGGACACATTCACATCATCCATGTATCTGCCGACCAGCTCAGTGCCCACCTGAATACCATCCACTGCGTCGACCAATACCAGGGCAGTCTCGACTATACGAAGCGCAAATCTGGACTCATTGAGAAGGTCCAGAAAACCGGGGGTATCAAGAATGTTGATTTTCGTATCGTTCCACTCACAAAATCCCAAGTGAGTGGAGATGGTCATTTTTCGCTCTTTTTCATCAGCTCTGTAATCGAATATGCTACTGGAATTGTCAACTTTTCCAAGCTTTTGAACTGCACCAGAAGTAAAAGACAATGCTTCCATTAAAGATGTTTTGCCGACACCACCATGGGAAAGAAGACAAACGTTGCGAATCTGACTCGCCTGATACTTTTTCATGAAGCCTCCGTTCTATGTGCACGAATAAACAGACAGGATAGGAACTAAACCGCTTAAAACCTGTTGTATCTCAAAATTCTAATATAAAAACAGCTGATACCTGATGCAATATCCTGAATAAAAGAAATTTAATTTTCTAAAATTGTAAATTGGGAACACTAACAGTTCTGATTCCAGAGAAGACTTCAACAAAAAAAAACACCTCCCCTATACATAATAAATATTCAAGAATATCGTACCTTTATACCTGTAATTAAAAACGTAGTTCCTTTATGGCTCACTCAGAGGTATTTTATACTTAAATCTTCTTATTAACCCATCTTCAGGTAATTCTGTTATGTCTCAATGCTCTTTCCTTAAAAAGCTCTTTAAGCCTGGTAAAGACACTCTTGAAATCCGCTACAGCAAAAAGCTTAAGAACAGTTGGAGAGTTGTTTTAAGCAAAGGGAAAAGAACTCTTACTCTGCCCGCCTTTTTTCAAAGTGCCCCTGAAGAGATAAAAGAGGCTCTTGAAGCATGGGCACTGTTACCCCATTTCAGACCGGGTAAACAAAAAAAAGAGGTACTCCGATTTAAAAGAGAATTGGAAATAAAAATCAGATCTTTTTCAACTGAATACGCCTGCCCACAGAACAAAAGAAGTAAAGATCCTTCAATTTATGAAAATAACACCCAGGGTGTAATCTACAACCTCAGAGATGTATTCGACACTATCAACAAGAATCATTTCGATAACCAGCTTAAATCTTATGTCCGCTGGGGAAAAGTAAACTCAAAAACTTCCTATCAAACAACCCGAAGTGATCATTTGGGGAAAAGTTACAACCTGATTACGATCGCTGGTATTTATAACTCAAAAACCGTGCCTGAATTTGTTATAAATGGAATCATGTATCATGAGATGCTTCATATAAAGATCCCCCCCTATATCAAAAACGGAAGAAGAGTTGTGCATGGAAAAGAGTTCAGGGATGCAGAAAAAAATATGCCGATGTATAACGAATGGACCGAATGGGAAAAGAATAATATGCACAAACTGTTCATGGATACTCGGAGAGGAACATTCTTTTAAAAAATCAGAACGGTTGACCTAAATCAAAATGAAACTCCCATACACTTTCCCCCTCTTCTCTGTCCAGTTTGAAACCAAAATCGATTCTCATAACCATCAGTGGTGTATTGATTCTAAGTCCCGGCCCCGCACTCCAGCGCAGATCATTAAAGAGCCCCCTCGCTCCATCAACCTCTTTAAGATCATGCCAAACATATCCTGCATCTAAAAAGAATGCTCCCTCAAACCACCAGAAAAGCGGGAATCTGAAATCCAGTACATTGGCCACCAGATAGAAATCTCCCATGAACGGATCGCCATCATTCAGCACAACCAGCCGGTTTTCATCAAAACCCCTGACGGAACGAGCACCACCTGCTACAAATTTCTCCTGATGAGGTGTTTGAGAACTTCTGCCGTATGGGAAAATCCACCCTGATCTCATAGCTGAGGAGATGAAAAACCTGGAGCGGTAATTGTGATACCACCTCGTATCAAACTGAAACTTAAAAAACTGATTGGAAGTTTCATCGAGTAATCCAGCCAGTTCTTTCTCAAACATTACAAAAGAGCCTCTGGTCGGATTAAACAGATCGTTTCTTTTGTCACGGGTTATCGTTATTCCTAAACTCTGAGTTGGATTATCAGGGATTTCCGATGGTCTGTCCTCCATTTCAGGAGCTTTTACCCATCGCACATTTTCCCATTTGGCCCAGGTTTGAAGGTGAAGATTATGATCTGTTCTGTGTCCCAGCCTCAGTTCAAGCCCATCGAAAACACCCTCATACATCCCCGGCTCATCGTATCTGTTGTAATAAAGTTTGGTATCGAATGAAACGGGAACACGGTACAGCCAGGGAAAAGAGTATACCAGTTCTGCATCCTGTTTTTTCTGCGAAAGCCTGCCGCCTGCAGATAATCTGTGGCCCATTCTGAACAGGTTATGGTAGGAGCTTGTTGCAGAGGCACGAAATCCATCCTGAGTACCGAATCCAAGACCGGCCTGTATTCTCAGAAAATCAGCTTCATTGAAATCCACACGCACAGGATAGGTTGTATCTGGAAGCGTAAAACGGTTTTCCGAAGAATCTCCCAGTTGAGGATAGATCTGCACATACCTTAAAAGTCCGGTCCTGTAGAGCCTTCTCTCTGACCTGCTCAAAGCATCCCGTGTTAGCGTATCACCGGCATCAAATGCCAGTTCCCGTCTGATTACATGATTTCTGAGTTTTCCTCTTCCCCCTATATTGATTCTCCCAACAGTAATAAGAGGCCCTTCCTTTACTCTGTATGCAACATCAGCCATATTCTCTGAAGGATCGTAATTTATTTCTGGTTCAACAGAATTTTCAAGGTACCCCTTATTGGACAACATCTCCTTTATTACTCTTACATCTCTGTTAATAGCAGATATTTGCAGCGGCACCTCTTCTTTGATTTCAAGCTCGTCAGATATCAAGGAAAGATCCACTATACCCTTGGCGGAAAAGACAGAAACTGATCTGATATGTGTTCTTGGTCCTTCATCAATTTCTATCTGTATTAGGACTGTGCCTCTTGAAGAATCACGCTGGACATCTCTCTTGATTGAGATTTCCCGAAATCCTTCACTGAGGTATAGCGATTTTATTATATCCAGATCAGAACGAAGCCTAAATTCTGAAAAGCGGATTCTGTTTAGAGGCCACTGAGGGGTAAGCTCCATAACGCCCAGAAGCTCTCTTCTGGTAAAGTGCTCATTGCCACTGAACTCCACATTTCTTACCCTGAACTCAGCCAAAAGCTGCGGAGTGAAAAGGAGCAGGGCCAATGATACAAGTATCAGCCGGCAGTTGTGTGTAACGTCTGGTCTTTTCATATAGTTATCTGCTGAACCTGAAGATTAAATCTATACCATTATCACCCTCAGTCGTAGCTTGTCCCTCAAGGTAGATATTTGGTGTTATTCTGTAATGAGCAGTCATCTTTCCTTCGATCATGTTTTCTACTGGTGTTTCGTAGGTAAGCATCAGACGATCGGTAAACCTCTTTGTTATGCTCAGCCTCGCAGTTTCATCCCTTCCAAGAATATCACCGGTGAAATCAATACGGTCAAGACCAAATAACTGCTCCAGTTTCCTGGCTCCGAAACCTGCAATCTGCTGTGTTGCAAAGACCCTAAGCCTGTCTCTTATATCCGGACCGATCGAGCCAAATGTCTGCCCTAAGGTCAATACGCTGAAAATATCGAGTTCATTCAGATCCGGTTCTGAAGAAAACCGCACGATCGGATCTTCAAGAGTGCCTGTTAAACTCATTCTTATGGTATACAACGTACTACTTTCCTCTGCCGAAAAGGCATATACGCTGGTCTGTGCCTGAAGATTCAGATTGGGATTGAGTTCCAAAGGATCCGGGTTAAACAATTCACCTTCTGTTATATAGAACCTTCTGTCAAGATAAAATACATACCCCTCAACAACCTTGATCTCACCGACTATCCCCGGATCCGCCGCATTCCCCCCAACTGTAACTCTTCCATCCAGATCCAGGTTTCCTATGTTCATATCGATGGTGAAGTTATCTGCCAGATCAACATCAATACGAAGCATTATGGACTGAAGAAGCGGGTTTGGTTCTCTTTCTATCCTGCTGCCGGTCTGGATCTGCTGGATCATATCTGTGATCCTAATATCTCTGATATACCGGGTCTGCCCCATCCTTGCACTACCTGATATCAAAAACCCATTGCTCCGATCCGTAATACGGATATCCGCCCTATTTACCCCAATCTGTATAACCTCGGGAAGCTCAAAGTTAAGATTACTTCCGCGAAAACGCATATCCAAGTTTTTTAACCCTTCCAGGTCCCATTCAGTTTTCCCTTCACCCCGAATTCTTCCATTACCCCATCTGGCCCTTAGATCTTCTGCAATCACCTCAGAATCTTTAAATGCAATTAAGGCATTGACTGACCTGATAGAAGGATTGATATCGGGAATGGAAAACTCAGCATTGGACACAGAGAGCTCTCCGTTTATCAAAGGTCTGCCCTGAGCTATCTTCACCTCCCCTTTGCTGTTTATTATACCTCTTCTAAACGAGTAATCCGGCATAAAAGGTGAAAGCATGGCAAATGGAAATTCGCTGATATTATACTCTGCGACCAGACCATCCTCTGAAAAAATCGCACCCATTGAACTATACGGTATTTTAACATTAGCAGTTGCAGACCCACCCTCTTCAAATACAAACATCACAGAATCAAGCTGCAGAGTGTCTAAAAGAGAGTTCCCTGTGATTGAGGAATTTTTTACCATGCCATGAGGAGTTTCAATGGTTCCAGTGCTGAGGCTGAAAGCGATTCGCGGAGTTTCAAGAGATCCCCTGATGGCGGCATCAATTTCAATATCTAAAACTGATATCTGCTCAGGAGTATAGTTCACCTCACCATCCCGCAGTATGAGATTGCCACTCAGGTCCCAGTTATCGGAGGGCTTTTTTTCAAGTGAAGCATTAAAGCTTAATGGTCCCTGAGCTTCAATACCCTCTCCTATGATCGACGGGATCCATGAAAGATTAAGCGACTGCCCTTCAATTTGCAACTGTGATGACCGATCTTCAGAATTGTCCAGTGACCAGTTTTTTCCGGGAGATAGTGCCAACTGGCCTGAAGCTGATAAACTCATTGACGGAAACTGACCTGCAATCAGCTGAGCATCAAGATTAAGAAGTGAATCTGAAACAATAATGCGGCTCTCTATATGACCGATTTCCCTGCTGTCTAAAGATAGTTCTTCCACCCCCAAAGAGATTACAGCGTAAGGATTGGAAATTGCCCCATCGATAAATCCGGATGAACTCATTACACCTGAAAACTCAACATCTGTTTTTATCCAGTTTTCAGCCAGAGAGATATCCAGATCTGTAACAGAATAATTCACCTGAGCAGAATCAGCAGATACTCTGCCCATCACCACCAAATGACCTCTTTCACGTAATATGTTGTTATGTTCATATATATGTGAATTGAGCGCAAACTGCATTTCAGAGCCAAGGACAAGTTCTCCATTACTGGTGAAGGAAGCAGCATCTCGATGTAGCTGCAAATTGTTCCAGCGCAATGTATCCCCACCCTCAAGTGTCACGATTCCAACCGCTTCGCCAATTGAGTGATCCATATACTGAAGTTCTTTGCCTTCAATCGATGCATGGATAAAGAGATCCTCTACTGATCCGGTAAAATATGCCTCAAGATCAATTTCACCACCCCCTCCTTCAACACCAAGGTAGCCAAGTAAGGAATCAAGCTTAACACTTCCCTGCAGCTGAGCTTCATTAATGTGCAGATTTCTCTCTGTAATAGCTATCTCAGCATCCGCACTGCCCAGTTCACTGCCCCGCCATTTCACTTCTTTACCAGTTATGCTTGCCTTTATATGCGGATTTACAAGTTCTCCATCAATATGAACTTCGCTAACCAATCTGCCGGAAATGCTCTCCTGCAAAATGAAACGGGATATGATTTCAGGTGAATCAAAGTCCAAAGTTAAGTTACCATTAACAGAAAGATTCTCCAGACCTGATATACTCCCCTCCCCAACTAACAGATTCTGACCAACAACACATTTAAGATTCCAGTTTGAATTTCTCAGTGAGCTCTCAATTTCCAGAGCATTTTGCTCAAGCACACCACCTTCGATCAGAGCGGATAATCTGATTTCCGGTAAAGCCTCAAAACCAGCTCCGCTCGCCCTGATTTTCATCTCCCCCTTTTCCCCCGGTATTTCATGAGAAACACCCAAATAATTTCTTACCTCACCTATAGCGACGTTTTTCAAGTCTGCATCGATGAGATATTCACCAAACCGAGGACTTCTCATCAGCGAGTCGATTTGGACATGTGACGAAAGATTCAGGTCAAGATATTGTGATGCTATCATGGCGGAGAGATTGACCCTCTTATTTGCACCGTAAGTTGCGGAGATTCTGGTGTGATCAAAACCATACCCTGAATAGATCACATCTCTTCCACTTACGTTTGCCTCCAGACGTGGATCGTCAAGGGAGCCTTTCCATGACGCTGACCCATAGAAAAATGAACTTGGGGCAAGGTCCGGCAGTATGTTCTGAACCACTGTAACAGGTTCTATGTAAGTTTGGAAATCGGCAGCGACATCCCACTCTCCTGTTGAACGAAAAGGGATATGCCCGGAGCCATTAACCCTCGTTCCGGAACCAGAAGCAACGAAACTGCTTACGTCAAAATATTCAAAGGTAATAACCCCCTGAGCTTGGAGGTGATCAAAATTTCCGTTCCACCATGGACTTTCATATTCAGCATGTTCTGCATTCAGCACAACACTGAAGGAGTCAATGGAGTGGAAATCAGCCTCTATTTTTGCATCCCTGATCTCCCCCCTCATGGTTGGGGTCAGGTATTCAGCGCTGAGACTGTGAACTCTCACCTTACCTATATCTATCTGCCATGTTGAACCAGACCTTGTCCTGCGTTCCCGGTTGGGCGAATCCTTTGACCGGACCGGCAGCACGGGAAGTTTTATACCCTGATCATGGACAACATTTCCGGTTAAGCCGTGTATGTCAACAGTGCGTATACGAACCGTCTTTCTGAGCAAACCGGAGAGGGAAAACCTTGCAGAGACCTTTTTTACATAGATAGAATCATTATGCTCACCGTAAGCGTGGATGCCGAAAAGTTCGATTCGCCTTAAAAGATCTGTTTCTAAACGATCGACTGTGAATTCACCAACAAGCCTTTCATTAAGCTGGGACTCAGCAAACCGCAGTGCTCTCTGCTGAACCGGAGGGAGCAAAAAGAGAAAATAGCTGGCCATGCTGATAAACAGCACACAGGCAAGGCCTGCACCAGCGGTGATTAAGGCTAAAAAGATCAGCCTTCTGATTCTCATCCCTTACCCCTTGGGGAGCTGATGTATCTTTCAAAATCGTGTGGCATATGGCATTATCCGGCCGGAACAAACGGAAAAACTTGCTGTAAAAATGTCTGAAAGTAGCAAAAATCATGGCAGGAATACAGATAACGTGTGCTATCTTTCCTAAAAAGAACTTATCTTACTATAAAATAATATATTAACCTAAATTAACCTATACTCAGTGATCTTTATCTGAAAAGGTATAAACAAAACAGTTATCCATTCGCTGAATAGTGCATTAATTATCTTGAAAATACTGTTTTCTGGACCGGTGCATCTTAATACCCGGTTTTCCCGATAACCTCTCAAACTCAAATTAATCAGATATTATGAATCATCCTGACATACTTGAAATCCTCCCCCTTGCCCTCTATGCAGAAACCCATTTTCGTTTCTTCAGAGGCTTTCCAAGTTTTCTCTACAGTAAGGAGCCGGAGATCATTTTTGACATGCCCAGAAGGCTGGAACCAAACAGGGACCTGCCTCTGATCTTGATAGTGAATGATTTTCATCTCTTTCCGATTCAACCAGTTAAAGTATCGGTGAGCATTTCCGCAAAAAATGCTCCCCCCTATCTTTTGGAAATCGGAAAACCTGATCCCTACGAGGTTGACCACCCACTTAAAGAGCAATGCAAAACATGGTGCATAACCATAAGCCGCAAGCATCTGCCTCAGGGAGAAGTACAGATAAATGCACGGTTGGACTACAGAAAAATCAGAAAAGGCACCGTTTCAAAACGGGTTTTCACTGTTTTAAACGATAATCTTCGCACCACATCCAAACTCCCCTACCGATGTTTTATTTCAGACACACACTTACCAGGAAAACCCTTCTGTACCTATGGTGACCTTCACTGTCACTCCCAGTTTTCCAGGAGTCATGTTGAATTCGGGCCGCCTGTTCAAATCATTGACAGTGTGGCTGCAAGCTGCGGTACTGATTTTGTGGCCATAACAGATCACTCTTACGATCTGGTATGCGATAAGGATAATTATCTGAAGCAGGATCAGGGACTTAGCATGTGGAAGTGTTACCGGGATACGTTGAGTTTGAAAAAATTCAGCGCAATAATGATCCCCGGTGAAGAAATCTCCTGTCTCAATTCCCGGGGCGAAGTTGTGCACCTCAATGCTCTGAGTATAGAAGAATTTATTCCAGGTACAAAAGATGGCGCAAGGTCAAACAGGTTTTTCGATAAGCAACTTACCATAAATCAGGCCGTTAAAGAAATACATAAACAAGGCGGGTATTCCTTTGCTGCCCACCCCGGAGCAAACTGTTCTGCACTGCAGAGGCTGCTTCTGCACAGAGGAACATGGAATCTTGATGATCTCAAAAGCGGAGTGGAAGGTGTGCAGGCCCTTAACAGCGGTTTCTTTGGCTCATGGCAAAGAGGCAAAAATTTATGGATCAAAATGCTGCAAAGGGGATACAGAATGCCAATATTGGCCGGCAATGACGCTCACGGGGATTTTAACCGTTATCGTTGTACCGGAAAACCTTTCCTGAAAGTGTACGAGGACCCGCAACGATATATGGGTTACGCACTTACTGGAATATACGGAACCTGCCACAATAGCTCTGAAGTAATAAACGCACTGAGAATGGGAAAAACATTCGTCACCAACGGCCCCTTTGCCACTCTCAGCCGCTCGCTATCAATTGAGGATTCTCTGATCTCCTCCACCCCACTCCCAAAACCACCTCAGACCATTTACGCTCTGGCTCTGAGCACACAGGAAATTGGTCCGATACAACATATCCGGGTAATCTGCGGAACTTTGGGGGGTGAAGAGGAAACTGTTATACTTGAGAAAAGATACCCTGCAAAAAGCTATGATATACAAGAGATTATACCAAAGGATCGTTTGCCTCAAAACTGCTATCTTCGCCTTGAAACTGAGGGAACAAAAGAGAACGGGCTACCATTAAAGGCAGCCACAAGCGCCTGTTATTTAGGCAATTACAAAGGGTAGGCAAAAGTAATTGTTTACATAACCACTAATTGCCCATGAAGTGCTCCGGCTTCATTTATTGCCTGCAGAATAGCAATGATATCTCTTGGTGTAACCCCAAGAGAATTGAGCGCCTGAGCCAGATCCGTAACATTGGTCGTACCATCAAGAACCACCATTTCAGCATCTGTTTCATCCACAAGAATAGCCGGGCTGGGCACAATCTCTGTGGTTCCGAGACTGAAAGGGTTTGGCTGCACGACTTCAGGAATATTCACCACCTCAACCTTGATCCCTCCATGTGTGACCGCGACCTGTGAAATGGTAACATCCCCTCCGGCCACAATCGTTCCCGTACGCTCATTCATCACCACTCTGGCCCTGGAGGAAACCTCGAAAGTCATATTTTCAACAGTAGAGATAAACTGAATAAGATTGGCATTGTTGTTTTCCTGCAAAACCGCATCAAAGTTCAGTGCAATTGTTGCCGCATCGAGTGGTGCAGCCAGATTTGGAATACCGTACTGTTCATTGATCGACTGTGCCATTGAGACTGCAGAAGTAAAATCGGGCGTGGAGAGGGTTAAGGAGAGATCCCTTCCATCAAGAACATTGGCTCCATACTCCCTTTGAACTATAGCCCCATCCGGTATTCTTCCTACCAGCACATGGTTCCGTTTGATATGTGTCATTCCCCTGTTTCTGAGATCATACCCACCCGTTGCAAGCGCCCCCTGAGCAGAGGCGTAAATTACGCCATCAGGCCCCTGCAAAGGTGTCAGAATCAGATTCCCACCCTCCAGACTGGTTGCATCGCCAAGGGATGAAACTGTAACATCCAGACGGGTGCCCTGTCTTTTGAAAGGAACCAGATTCCCGGTCACCATCACCGCAGCCACATTGCGAGTTCTCATATGGCGTTCAGGCATCTCAATGCCCATGTTTTTGAGCATATTTTTAACTGTTTGCTCGGTGAAAATGGTTTGGTTTCTGTCTCCGGTTCCCGCCAGACCAACAACCAAACCATACCCAAAAACCTGCACATCTCTCAAACCGCTCACAGACGCAACATCTTTGACACGAACCTGTTGCTGAGCAGATACCACCATTACAGTTGCAAGTAGAATTGTTAGCGCCTTGGTAACCATAACCCTTTATCCTCCTTGAGATTAGAATATCCAGTTAATAAGCCGGGTGAAAAAACCGGGACGTTGTGCGGTGTTGACTACACCCATTCCCGTATAGGTGATGTTTGCGTCGGCTATGCTTGAACTGTAAATGATATTGTTCTTCTGAACATCCTGAGGCCTTACAATGCCACTTACCTTTATAATCTCTTTTTCATTATTGATTTCCACAACCTTGCTTCCGTCTATAACCAGATTCCCATTGTCCATCACCCTGACGATTCTGGTGGAAACTGTAGCTACAAGCTTTCCTTCCCGACTTGTACCACCCCTGCCATCGTACTTGCTGTGAGTTCCGCCATTTGCCCCAAATGAGGGCAAAAATCCCAAAGATCCAGAACCTCCCATCCCCTCGACTCCAAAACTGTTCTGCTTGTTTGTATTGGTTCTGCTCTCACTGCCGGCTTTTGCCGATTCTACAATCATCACAGTCAGAATATCATCAACCCTCATCGCCCTGTGGTCTGAGAAAAGGCTGTGAATGTTGCTGCTTTGGGCAGAAAATGTGATCACAAATACAAACCCAAACAAAAATTTAACACCTGAGCGTTTCATATATTCTCCTCCCCCTTGAATACCGTTACCCTTCCCCGCCCTGTTATCTCTGCTCTCAATGGCCTGTTCGTTTGCATATTGTTCACCCATATTCTTTCTCCCAGCGTACCCGATTCCCTGGCAACACCCATAACTGAAATTCTTATGTTACTGTTTGAAAAACCAATCATCACCTGATCCCCCCTGCCCACAAGTGGTACATCCCGTAGCATGCGGTCATGGAGGACCGTCCCCTGAGTTATCGTTCTTAATGCCTTTTTTCCATTCAGCTCAGCCAAGTCCCGTATGGGAGCGCTTGCCAGATGTGTCACATCCATAGAGATAAGAGTACAGTTCTCTGCACTTAAAAGCGCATTACGCTCTATCCTTGCCTTTGCTGCAACTACAGTTGATTTCACCGTAACAAAACAGGAAACGGGTATCCGGGTGCTGACATTGCCCTGTTTTATTTCCATCATTATGCTGGTGTTTGCCCTGGGAAAAGGTGAAGATAGTTCAGAAAATGAGACCTGTGCCTCTGCTCTGAACATTTTCCAGGACCTGTGTTCATTTCTGATGGTAAGTTCCCATTCTCCATCACCCCATGCGACGTTTTCTTTGAAAAACTGATGGATCTTCTCTTTATAGTCCTCAACTTTTGCCTCAACATAGTCGGTGCTCACTCTCACACGTCCATGACCCGATGAGAAAAATGTCACATTTTCAAAATGGGGCTGAAGGTGAAAAATTATCAGATCCTCCGGGTTAATAAATCTGCTGTGACCCGGTGGGGCTGATTGTCCTGCAGATTTGCCAGATATTTCCTCCGCCAGTGCAATGTCATCAGCTACAATATCCCCAAGGTCTCCAACTCTGATAAGTGTGTCATTTACCGTTACCGATTCATTAAAGCGGATCATAACATCTACATTTGAAGCCCAGGCGTGTGTGGATATAATCATTTGGATTATAATCGATAAAGCACACCATCCGATCCCGTTTTGCAGAGTTTTATGAGCCGCCACCATTATTTACCTCTTGAGATTGTTTGCGATCTGAAGCATCTCTTCAGCCACCTGAATCGATTTGGAAACAATTTCAAACGCACGCTGTGCGGTAATCATGCTCACCATCTCATCAACAATCCTGACATTTGAAGCCTCTGTGTAGTGCTGAATGATAGTACCTGCCCCCTCTTCTCCGGGGTAGGAAAAAACAGGAAGTCCACTTGCATCCGTTGTGGCGTAGAGATTTCCACCAAGTGACTTGAGTCCCGATGGATTGATGAAACGTACAAGTTCAATCTGACCGATCTCCATTGAAGTCTCATCCCCGGGCATCATCACAGAAACCCTTCCGTCCGGAGCTACCTGAAAACTCTGACTGCCCTCGGGGATGGTTATCTGGGGAAGAAGCTGAAAGCCTGAAGAGGTCACAATGGTTCCGTCACTGCTAAGTTTAAACGAACCATCTCTTGTATAGGCTGAAGAGCCATCCGGGAGCATAATCTGATACATACCTTCACCCTGAATAGCAAGATCAAGGGGGTTATCAGTTTGATTGAGAGATCCCTGCTCAAAGATACGCTGAGTTCCGGCAGACCTCACTCCAAGCCCTACCTCAATGCCCGCAGGAGCCATTCCGCCCTCGAAATTGCGCACTCCCGGTTCACGCAGGGTCTGATACATCAGATCCTGAAACTCCACCCTTGAGCGTTTAAAACCGATAGTGTTGACATTTGACAGGTTGTTTGAAATGGTGTCCATATAAAGTTGCTGGGCTTCCATTCCTGTTGCCGCTGTCATCATGCTTCTCATCATAGTGATCTATCCTTTAAGAAATTCATTAGCCGACTCTCCCCACCTCATTTACCGCTTTCTGAAGCGTCTCATCCTGTGCGTGAAGCGCCTTCTGATCTGCTTCATAGTTTCTGTGAGCGGAAATCATATTCACCATATTACGGATCATGTCTACATTGGAGCCTTCTATATAGCCCTGACGAAGGGAAAACTGTGTTGCCCTGAGCTCAGGTTCTCCCGGAATCCTTGGCCTGAACTGGCTGTTGCCGCTGCGAAGCATATCGTAGGGTTTGGCAAAATCAACTATATTGATCACTCCCTTACTTTCACCTTTTTGTATAACCTCGCCAGATTCCGTTACATTAATCGGTAAATCAGGTTCAACCCGTATGTAACCTTCCGTTCCCATAACCTTGGAGCCGTCACTTGTCACTATAAGCCCATCGGCATTAAGAGAGAACCTTCCGTTACGTGTGTACCGTACTCCTTCAGGGCTCATTACTTTAAAAAACCCATCCCCTCTGATGCAAAAATCCAACGGTGAATCAGTCTGTTTCAGTGTACCTTCACGAAAATCCACATAAACATCGTCGGCCTTTATTTGGCGGTTGGCAAAAACCTGGTTTTGATCATTGGTGAGATAGTTTTGATACGCTCTGGTGAACATACCACTCTGTTTGAAACCTGTGGTATTAACATTTGCCAAATTGTTTGCAATCTGATCCTGTTTTTGCGTTAGAGTGGTCATTCCCTGGGTTGCGGTATAGAGTCCCTGAATCATGCGCTGTTTTCTCCTTCAAGAAGATTTCAAATTCTTCAACAAGGCTTACAAGCATAAAGCGTGCCTGTTTTTAAGGCACCACACAACTCCATGTTTTTTGGTCAGATAAGGCTGTGAAGGTTTCTTAACAAATTCTCCCCAAAGACATTTTCTTCCCCATCAGAGGCATTTTTTTCCGTTCATATCAAATAAAGGAATAGAATGAAACGTAGGTTTGGGATGGAAAAAGTTATATTTATCCCTCTTTACGAAACTTTTCCTCAAGGATTTTGCAAATGACTCCCAATATTAATGAATTACATCCCAAAAAAATCACTCCCACTACAGATGTTAAAGAGATTGACTGGGACAGTTGGGAATTTACCGAACAAGCGGTTCTCTGTTTTGTTCGGGACAATGATCAGCTTATGCTGATACACAAAAAAACAGGACTGGGAAAAGGAAAGATCAATGCTCCGGGTGGAAGAATCGAACAGGGAGAAACCCCCCTTGAAGCAGCCGTGCGGGAAACAGAAGAAGAAACCGGGATCATCCCCAAAGACCTGGTTCTCATGGCTGACCTTCAGTTTATATTTACCGATGGATACTCACTGAGAGGAAAAGTGTTTTTCGCCGCCTCATACACCGGAGTCATGGCAAATACTCCTGAAGCAGATCCGTTCTGGTGCCCTGTGCATGATATCCCCTACGCCAGGATGTGGGCAGATGATATTCTTTGGCTGCCACCTGTTCTTAAGGGTAAAAAAATGACAGGCAGGTTTATTTTTGATAATGATACAATGCTAAGCCATCAGCTGCTCGAAGGGATCTGATACACAGAGCCTCTGCATAACTGCTTCTGCGGTGTATACAAATTCAACTCCGATAACTCTTTTGGGTAATTCCGGACTGATAACTTGACCACAGTGCTGTAATGCTCTATTTTCCTTTAATGCCGGTTATATTCTGATCTTTCAAATTTTGACATCTTTTGCCCGCCATTTTAACCACTGCTTTTCGAACCAACCGGCTTACACAGGGCAATTCTATCAAAGCGTTTACAACTCTACGCATTTTTAACGATACCGGAACTGGTACCCTACCATGTCAATATCAGCCGGTACACAACTAAAGGAGAACCAATAATGGCTTCTGCTAAAAATGGAAACACCGTCAAGGTTCATTATACTGGAAAACTGGATGATCAAACCGTATTTGATTCTTCCGTTGACCGTGAACCCCTTGAGTTTACAATTGGAAACCACCAGGTGATAAACGGTTTTGAACAGGCTGTTGAAGGGATGGAAGTTGGGGAGAAAAAAAATGTCAGCATAGATGCAGAAAATGCCTACGGCCCTCACCTTGACGAGCTTGTGATGTCTGTATCAAAAGATCAGTTCCCACCTGACATTGCCCCCGAAATTGGAAAAAGTGTAAACGTTCAGGACAGCCAGGGCACTCAGTACACTATGAAAATCACCAATACTGATGAAAAAAGTGTAACTCTCGATGCCAATCATCCTCTGGCAGGGAAAAATCTAAACTTCGATATCGAACTTGTAGAGATTGTCCCGGAGCAATAAGTCCCTCTCCCCGGAATTCAGACCTGCAGGTCACACTGTATCCTGCAGGTCTTCAACATCAGGTCATCAAAAAAAATACCGCTTTTACACAGGATACGAGGAACTGTTCTAATGATAGAACTGACAGAAGAGATGGTTGTAAGATCATGGGAATGGATGGATTCGATGGAGATAGATGAGATTCATTCTATGGTGGATCAATTGGGTGATGAGCAGCCTGATATCCTCTCCTACCTTGTTGATGCGGGTAAAGATATTCTTAACCAGCAGGAACGTGAAAAGCTGATTTTTATGGGAGTGGCCACATGGAAAATAATCAGAGATGTTGTTACAAAGCCCCCGTTTATAAATCTGGATTTATTAAGTGAAAAGGAAGAACTCAATTTCAGGATGCTTGAATACCTGGCGGGAGAACCCGACAACCAGTTCAGGGATACAGTAGAGATGATCATGGGCAAATATCCCCAAACTGCCCTCCTCACCTTCATTACTGAACTTATTATTGACGAAAATGAAGACCTTATTTCGTTGAAAAAAGATAATTCCGGAATAATCGCAATTTACATCAAAACCATTATAGACTGTTTCGAAGAAGCCGCATAATACTGCGCTTTACCCTGGAGGTATTTGGATTTCCGTTAAGAGGCCTCTAAATCCTCCGATTGGGGACTTTGGGATTTTGTTTCCGGTTTTTCTCTCACTTTCCGCTCACGCTGCCTGTCCTGAGCTCCCAGTCGAA